>NZ_JADQ01000002.1:0-185080 GCF_000518465.1 Paenibacillus sp. J14
CCTGCCTCGTAACAAAACGATAGCGTTTCGGCCGCTCCCAGCTCTTTGATAAGCTTGCGTAACGCTGCCGGTGTGTGGGGAATGGTTCCGTAATAGCGTGGAGCTTCCCCGCTCGCATCTGCAATCGCAACCGAAATTTTTTCTTTGGATACATCTAAACCGACGAATTTTGTGGTAGACTGCATAGTATCAGCTCTCCTTTGCTATGTAGCTCTGAAATGGTTTGGTTTATACTACACTATCCATTTTAACCTACGAGATGTAGCAATTTGGAGGGCTGTCTTTTGTTTACGTTCATCTTAGCTAGATCGGGAAATTCTCGGGAAATGTGCAAATAAGGTCATTACGGTCCGTTACGGGCTGCAGCAGCTTGCCCTACAGCTCGTCCGCCAAGCCGAGCAAAGCGATCCCTGCCAGCACGAGCACGATGACGGCGTATTGCAGTCGGCTGAGCCGCTCTTTAAGGAACAGGCGGGACAAAATCACCGAGAAGACGCTGTACGAAGCGATCAGCGGGGCTGCAACGATGGCGTTGCTGGCCATGGCGAAGACGTAGAAGAACTGGCCGGTCGTCTCGAAAATTGCAGCTACGCCTTTGACGCGTTCGCTCCAGAGGTTGAACCGCTGTTTTTTGACTGCAACCAAGTAAATATAAACCACCGCTGCACACAGGAAAAACGTGAACTCGTAAGCCAGAAGCGCGGCATCCTCACCAATCAGCTTCAGCTCGTCCAGATAAATGCCGTCAGCAAACGTGCCTAAGCCGTCAAGCAGGCAGTACAGCAGCGGGAAGGTGATCGCCATCACGCCGATTTGATATTTGGCGTTGAGGTGATCTGTCCCCGTCTTCAGGGCTATTCGCTCTTCTTGTTTCTCCAAAATCGCTAGCCCCACCACGCCGAAGGTAATGATCGCTACCCCTGCAATGTCCATCCATCCGAGATCATGAGGGAAGAACAAATACAGGAGAATCGCGGTCACCGCCCCGGATGAGTTCTGCACCGGCGAAGCGATAGAGAGCTCAATGTACCGGAGCCCGAAATAGCCGATCGCCATCGATAGAATGTACAGCGCCGATACCGGCAAATAGCGAATCATATCGAATGGATCAAAGGACAGCCCTTCGATCAACAGGTACGCCGTGCCGTGAATCCCCATCACCAGACCTACCATAACGACGATCTTCAGATGACTGAACGGGTCTTTGCTGTCGCTGCCTTTTTTATAGAATAGATCGGCACTCCCCCACGCTAGAGACGTCAGTAGTGCAAATAGAAACCACATATCTATGCTCCTTCCAAGAAAATAGCAATCTTACTGATTATACAAATCATTCGGCGGGGAGTGTCTATGAAAAAACTTACCAATGAGAGTTGGAAGGAAATAACCGCAAAAATGCAAACGCTCTCTACTTATGGTAAAATGCTACTAACATGAAATCATAGATTCGTTGAAATTAAAGGGGCAGGAGTGTCGCGAAAATGAGAAGGTATAACTTGTGGCGGCCGATATTTTTGATCTTGATCGCGCTGCTGACGAACGGATTGGTGACGAACCTTTGCATCTTGTTTGGAATGTCGGCTGTCGCTGCCGAGAATATCGGATTTGTGGCGATGATGCTCGCCGCTTTGATCGTGTATACCCGATTCACGAAGAACCGCCGCAAGTAATAGACAAAGAGACGCAGGATTTGCGTCTCTTTGTTGTTTGGAGCCATTCCTAATAGGTCAGACCATCAAGGCTTTGATGCCGTTAAACAACGGGATAATCGATTTGATGGCGTTATAGCCCATCTTCATCAGGGGCATGTATTTTTGCACTTTTTGCACCATTCCGAGAATGGCTGGCCGGCGGGGTCTTTCCGAAGGAGAGGTCTCCGTGTTTTGCTCCTGCGTTCCGCCGGAGTCTCCGTTTGATCCGCCAAAGCCAAACAGCCCGGGTCTCCGCGGACGCCCTGGCCCTCCAGCGAAGCCATAGCCATAAGGTCTGGGACCGGGTCTTCCCGGCATTCCGCTAAAGCCATAATAACCTTGAGGTCTTCCCCATCCTCCGTTCAAGTTTCCGTAATAGCCCAGTTCCCGGGGTCTTCCCCAATTGCCGCCTGGGCCAGGACCATATCCCATAGGCACACCGCCTAGCCCCCAGCCGACGTCGGGACGGATGCCCTGGGCGAAACGGGGATCTCTTGGGAGGCCGCTGTCCAATGGCTGCTGGATAGCCGATGAGCGTGCTTTTTTGCTGCGGGCTGCCTTCTTCTTCTTCATTTTCTTCTTGCCGCGCGGGGGTACGGAGAGAAGCAGGCCGTTCGCATCCAGCCCGGCGATCCATCCGATATAAGAACGCCCGTCGTGCAATTCCACGCGAACCGGCTGGCCCTTCAGCTGTTTCGCACGTTTGCGAATGTTTGCCGAACTTGCCATGCAAGGATCACCTCGGTGCTTAGTTTTTTTACGCTAGACGTTTTCCTCGATATATCTTACTTCCGAAATGGGTTCGATGCCTGTGCTTGTTCCTCAATTTCTAGCCCGTTTCGTGATATTTGCCGGAATCTGCATAAATTTTGGGCAACTTGGAAATTTAACTAATGAATAAAAAAATTTCGACCGAGGAGTTGGCCCGGAATGAAAACATTAAACGCAATAGCGCTCGCATTACTGATTGTGGGCGGATTAAACTGGCTGTTGGTGGGGCTCTTTCAATATGACTTAGTGGCAGGCATTTTTGGCGGGCAAGACTCGACCATGTCGCGGATCATTTACACGCTCGTCGGCATTAGCGCCATCTACGCGTTTAAGTTCTTCAACGATGTCACGAATGATGAAGTCGCCAGATAAGCTGGGGAATCCGTGGAAGTATGCGGGAAGGTCCGGGATGTGAGAGCATCCCGGCTATTTTTTTTTCTTGGAAGATACGCTGGTTTTAGGAAAAAGGTAGGGCGCAAGTCCGTTCGCAATCACCCGGTGTCCCTGATTGTTCGGATGAATCGGCAGCGTACCGCCGAGGAGGTCCTCCAATTGGCCGCCTCGATACCCGTCGATCAGCTCGGCTTGCTTCCCTTCAAACCATCTGTGCGCGGGTGCCACCTTGGCTCCGTAAGAGGCTGCGATGCCGTGGGTCGTCTCGTTTAGACGACTGATCCACTCGACGGCAAGTGAATTGCTCGGGAACGGGTTGTATTGGGTGCAGCATACGATCCGAGCAGAGCTGATTTTGCGAATATGGCCCAGGAGGGCGCTTAAATTTCGGCGAAACTGGAAGAGAATCCCCGTATTCGGAAACGGTCCGCCATTCACCAGCGGGTCAATCGCCGAATTGGCTAAATCGACGCCCCCAATCCAGACCGATACAACCGAGGATTGTCTAATCATGTCTGAGCCTTGCCGCAGCACGGCATCCAGCAGATTGCCGCTGGTCCAGCCGGACCGGGCTAATACATAACCCCGGATGGGCCGGGGGGTAGAGCGATTATAATCCGATACGATTAACTGAGGATAGGCCAGCCGCGGCGAGGTCGCGTTATCACCATACGTGATGGAATCCCCAAGTGCGGTGTATATCATCTCCAGGTCACCCACCTAAGATAGACTTTACAACTATAGTATTGCGAACCAGGTGGGGAGGTGCGGTTTATCAAAAAAGGGCTGGTCCATTTCCATTCAGACCAACCCCTATACTTAACAGACTTACCTGCGCGGTGCCAGCTGCCTCAGATCTGCACGACCTTGCCGTGAGTGGCGTACCAGCTCCGCATAGTAGCCGCCGCGGGCCAGCAACGTTTCATGCGTGCCCTGCTCGGCGATCCGACCGCTCTGGATCACGAGGATGCGGTCCGCGTGCTGAACGGTGGACAGGCGGTGTGCGATGACCAGCGTTGTCCGACCGGCGGACACTACGCTTAACGCGTTCTGGATCAACAGCTCGGTTTGGGAATCCAGATTCGCCGTCGCCTCATCGAGGATGAGGATTTTGGGCTGGAAGACCAGGATTCGTGCGAAGGAGATCAGCTGGCGCTCACCAGCGGACAGCCCGCTGCCCCGATTGGACAGCCGGGTGTCGTAGCCGTCCTTCAGCCGCGTGATCATAGGCTCTGCGCCGATGCGCCGGCAGGCGTCGATCACTTCGTCGCGGCTGATGTCCTCGCGGAAGAGGCGGACGTTGTCAATAATGGACCCGGCGAACAGGAACGGGTCCTGCTGCACCAGTCCGACGATGCGATGCAGCGAGGCCTGCGGAAGACGGCGGATATCCGTGCCGTCGATTTCGACGCTGCCTTCGTCTACATCATAGAACCGCGTCAGCAGGTTCACCAAGGAGCTCTTGCCTGCGCCGGTCGTGCCTACGATGCCGATGAATTCTCCTGCTCGCACATGAAGGTCGAGGCCATGCAGCACTTCCTGGCCCTCTGTGTATGAGAAGCGGATGCGATTGAAATCGATCCGCCCGCGAACCGTATGGGCCGGCAACGCTTTGGCTTTCTCCGGCGCAGGGTCTTGCACCTCCGGCTCGGCGGAGAAGATTCGCCACAGCCGGTCCACCGACACGATGGTGGACTGCAGCGTGTTCCATTGTTGGGTAATTTGGTTGATCGGCTGAAAGAATTGGCGGATATAGCTGATGAAGGCATACAGCACGCCAAATTCGATGCGATGGCCCAGCACCGCGAAGCCGCCGATCCAAACGACGAAGGCCACCGACAAATTGCCAAGCACGTCGAAGGAACGGTTAAACAGGACGGTGGCCTGAACTTCCCGCAGATTCGCTTTTAAATAGGCGGTGTTCCGGTCCCTGAAGCGGGACGTTTGCTCCCCTTCCTGATGGAACGACTGAATCAGACTCATCCCGCTCAGATTTTCCGCTGTAAACGCGATGAGCCGGGACAACAGCGAGCGGGCTCGCTGATAGCTGGTGCGCAAATATTTACGGAAGGCGATGGCAATGGCCGTGATGATCGGAAAAAGAATTAGGCAATATAAGGCCAGTTGGACGTCCAACGCAAACATAAAGACAACAACGAGGATCAGCGATAATCCGTCGCGGACCAGACTTAACAACACCTGGGTAAAAAACTGGTTGATCGTCTCCGTATCACTGGACTCATTTGTGACAAGGCCGCCAGCTGAATTGCGGTCGAAGAACGACATCGACTGCCGGGTGATCTGCTTAAACAGATCTTTGCGCAGCAAGGCAACGATGCTTTGCCCGGCCCGTTGCAGTAAATTCGCCTGCCAATAGGAGAACACGCCGCTGACTGCCTCAAGCGCAAGGTAGGCCAAAGCGAGGCTAAGCAGGATGCTGGGGCCGTGTGCACCAAACAGCACCTTCTCATCGATGGCATATTTGATCAGGAACGGCTGCAGCAGGTCGGCGGAAATGGCCAGAAAGGCAAAACCAAACACGGCGAGGAACGCCTTCCGGTGTGGTTTGGCATAGGTGAGCAGGGCGGCAAACGCCTTCCTCCGTTGCTCCGGAGTGACCTCGTATTTCCTGCGGGTGTCGGCTGCTTCGGAATTAGTTGACATCGCGATCCTCTCCTTCCTGCAGGTGATACAGGTCTGCGTACAAGCCTCCGGCTTGCAGCAGCTGCTCATGCGTTCCTTGCTCGGCTATCCGCCCGTCATCCAGCACGAGGATGCGGTCGGCATGTTTCACCGCACTGATGCGGTGGGCGATGATTAGCGTTGTTTTTCCTTTACGAACCTCCCGCAGATGAGACAGAATGCGCGTCTCCGTTACGGAATCCACCGCACTGACGCTGTCGTCAAGCAGCAGGATCGGCGCGTTCTTGATCAGTCCTCGGGCCAAGCTGGTCCGCTGACGCTGCCCGCCGGATAACGTCAAGCCGCGTTCGCCCAGCTCGGTATCGAACCGCTTCGGGAATTTTACGACGTTGTCATAGAGATCTGCCATCCTTGCGGCGTCCTCCACTTGGCGCAGCTCGGAGGTTCGGTCGAAGAAGGCGATGTTGTCACGGAGCGTCGTGCTGAACAGGAAGCCGTCCTGCGGCACGTAGGCAATCCGGGTGCGGAGGCTCTCCAGCGTCAAGCTTCTGATATCGTGGCCGCCGATGAAGACTGTGTCACGGGGAGGATCGTATACCCGCAGCAGCAGTTTGACGAGCGTCGTTTTCCCGCTGCCGGTTCGGCCCACGATGCCCAGCGTTTCTCCAGGCTTGAGTCGAAGGTGAATGTCCTGCAGCGATGCGCGGGCGGCGTCCGGATAGGTGAAGGTTAACCCGCGGATCTCGATGTCGAGGCTGTGCGGATTTTCCGGCAGCGGCAGGGCATCGGCTTCATCGTAAATGTCCGGCTTCATGGACAACAGGTGGTTCAGCCGGTCAAGGGAAGCTCGCGCACGCTGCATGAAGTTGATCACGTTGCCGATCAGCCGCAGCGGGTTCATAATCATCCGCAAATATAAGGTTAAGGCCACGAAATTACCCAGCGACAGCTCGCCGTGCGAGACGAGCAGGCCGCCGTAAGCGATGGCCACCGCCATGGAAACCGCGCCGGTAAACGGCAGCAGCACCTGAAACAGCGAGCTCATCCGGACCAGCGACAGCTGGCTGCTCAGGATGCGGTCCACAGTCTGCCCAAACCGGGCGCGGGCAATCTCTTCGATTGCGAAGCTCTTCGTCACTTTGATGCCTTCAAATTGCTCCTCCGCAGCTTCCGTCATCGCCGCAAGCGACTCCTGCACCTTTCGCGAGTTGTCACGGATCTTAGGGCCGAATCCGCTTACGATAAACGGGATGGCAATCAGCGGCAAGACACATACCACGATCAAAAGCGCCGGAATATCGCTGACCATCATCATCGTGATGACGGAGATCAACAACACCGACGCATTAGTTAACTGGTTCAACCCGTTAGCGATCGACTCCCGCACGCCGGTGACGTCATTCATCACGTAGCTGAGCAGTTTGCCGATTCCGTGTTTCGAGAAGAACGCTTCGCTTAATTGAGTAAAATGCCGAAATAATTGGTTCCGGGCCCGAAATTCGAACATTCGCCCCAGGCGATGGTTCATGTACTGACCGAATCCAAAGCAAAGGCCATAGACGACGGCGATGGCAGCCAGAGTCAGCGCGTATCGGCCTACTCCGCTTCTAGTCAGCCCGCCTTGCTGGAGGTGATCCGTAAAATCCCCCAGGACCTTCGGGAAATATGAATACGTCACATTGGCAGCCGTCAAACATAGCGCAGCTGTCAAATACAGCGGAAAATGCGACTTCATGTGGCTCAGCAATAAGGTTTTTCCACGCATCAGGCATCCCGTCCTTTCCCAGAAAAGGTGATTGTTATCCTTCGACCTCCTTTTTTCCAGTCTCAGCTTTTTAATCATACTGCGAATTTCCAGATCCATCAAACCGCGGGACACGTCATTTTGTATATTTATGCATTGAAGATGCGGGTGTAGAGCGGAAAACGGAATCATTATTTTGCATAAACCCTGCCACGCTGCGGAATCTTAAAGGAAAATGATTGAAATCGAGGGGATGTTTGTGAAGCATTCCGATAACGAGAAACGGCTGAACCAGAGGCATTCGGGCCTGGAGCAGGTCCGGAAGTCCAGTGATTTTCACGAGTTTTCGCCCTTTGAGGAAGATGAAGGATTGATTCGAGTCGCCTATTACAGTTCGTTGGTGTCGGATGATAAGGTGACCCGTTATTTGCTTCCTGCTCTTCGGGAGCATCGGGATCGGCTCGGTCAACCGGAAGAGCTGATGGACCTGTTGCCTTTTGCCGAGGTGATGATTGCGAACACGGAGAAAGAAGTTGTCGCAAAACTCATGGAAGGGTACGTCTTGCTCCGCATGGATTCAGCGGAAGACTTGTATGTACTGGCGAATTTGAATAACGCCCAAACCGGTCAACGGCAGAGCAACGACACTGAGAATGAGTTCAGTGTCATGGGGCCGAAGGTTGGTTTTGTGGAGAATCTGGACACGAATCTGCATCTCTTGAGGCAGAAGCTGGCAACGCCGGCGTTGATTTTCGAAACCCTAACGATCGGTTCTCACTCCAACACCCGAGTGGTTATCGCTTATTTGGAGGATGTCACAAATCCGGAGATCGTCGACACGATGAGGCAGCGGCTGAAAAGCATCGATTACGAAGTATTGTACGACACCTCCCAACTGGAAGAAATCATTGCTGATCAGAGCAACACCATGTTCCCGTTATATATCTCCACCGAACGGGTCGATCGGGTTACCTTTGCCCTTACCTCCGGGCAAGTGGCTGTCTTCACGGACGGTTCTCCCTACGTCATGGCGGCCCCAGCTAATTTTCTTGGTTTTTTCGTGTCGCCGGAGGATTACTGTTTGCCTTGGATCTTAGGGTCATTCCATCGCATTATTCGACTTCTGAGCGTGGTGTTCTCGGTGTTTGCCACACCGATTTATGTGGCGATTATGACGTTTCATTATGAGATCCTCCCTGAAACGATTCTTGGCCCGTTAATTCAGTCGCGAATCCATGTACCATTTCTGCCGGTCGTGGAGGTGATCTTTCTGGAGATCACGATTGATTTGCTCAGGGAGGCAGGCGCACGGCTGCCGTCTAAAATCGGCCAGACCCTTGGGATCGTCGGCGGTATTGTTATCGGTGAGGCTTCTGTGCAAGCCGCATTGACCAGTACTATTTTATTGATTATTGTGGCGCTGTCGGCCCTGGCTTCCTTTACGACTCCGATTGTCAAAATGGCAAATACGATCCGGCTGCTTCGTTTTCCGTTTATCTTATTAGCGGCCCTTTGGGGCGGTCTTGGAATTACTATAGGTTTCTTGATGTTGATGGGACATTTAATGCGGCTCAAATCGCTTGGGGTGCCGTATCTCGCGCCGCTGTATCCTTTTCGAACAGACAATTTGGCCGACAGCGCCATTCGGGCTTCCTATCAATACTTGAACCGTCGCAGCTTATTCCTACGCCCGTTAACCGCTTATCGCTACCACCCACAATCACGGAAGGAGGATGACTATGCGGAATAAACGGCTTAGGAGGTTTGTTGTTCTCACCGCTCTTATGCTGGGGATGACCCTGACGTTGATCGGCTGCATGCAAACTCGGATCGTGGACAGAATTAAAATTCTCACCGTGTTGGGAGTCGACCAGAAGAACGGACTATACCAGACTATTGGTCTCTATATGGACCATATGGAAAACGATAGAATTAAGTCCATCCATGGGGAAGGGGATACGGTGGAGTTGATGCTCAGCCAAATGAACATGCAGTCCCCCCATACGATTCAAACGGGGAAGCTGCGAATGTTAGTATTTAGCCGCCGGATGGCCGAGCAAGGCTTGGATTCCTTCCTGCATACCTTCTGCAGAAGCCCGATCACCAGCACAAGCATGATCTTGGCCGTCTCGGAGGAACCTCCGCAAGAGATGTTCCAAAGTTTAAAAGGAAAAAACAGGGAAGGACTGCCCTATCATTTAATCGAGCAAAATGTGACGTCGGATAACGCTCCTCTGAACAATCTGCATATTTTTTTATTCAATTGTTATGGAACAGGGAGGGACGCATTCGCTCCGTATCTTAAGAGGAACAAGTATGGGAAAATCGAATTCACAGGACTCGGTATTTTTCAATACGATCGGCTGAAATTGGTGCTAGATGCGAAGGAGACGCTGCTCCTCAAAATGATGAAGGGACGTGGAAAAGGCGGGATCTTACCCGTTCAAATCAATGCGGGTTCCGAGGAACATGTGGCAGCGCTCAGCCTGCTAAAGGAAGAGCCCTCCATGCACTTCGCCCTGGATCACGGAGAAGCCCTCAAAATGACCATCGACTTGCATCTAATAGGGATGTTAAAGGAAATCCCTAGAATGAATATGCGTTCTGAAATCACCTACAAATATACGGTATCCGAGCTAGAGCAGCAAATAAATGACAATGCCATAAAGCTGCTGAACAAGCTGCGTGACAACGGCGTAGATCCGCTCGGATTAGGTGACTTTGTTCGGGGACATCAACGTTCCTGGGACGAAGAGGATTTCTACAAGCGGGAGTACCCGCGAATGCGTTTCGAAGTTCATACTCATCTCACTTTAAAGGAATCGGGGATCGGATATTAGATCAAGGCAGGAGAAACGGATGAGCCAAAACGTAAAGCAAAGCAGCCAAGTCTCGGCTTACTTCACCTGGTTTCTAGTCCACGGGGTTCAAACGGGGATCGGGATGTTGAATTTTCAGCAAAGAATTGTTCGCGGCGCGGAACAAGACGCCTGGATTTCCTTGCTGGTGGTAGGCATCTTGATGCACCTCGTTATTTTTATGTTGTTCCAATTGATGCGTATGGCCGAAGACGGGGATATCTTCTCTCTCCACCGTCAAATATTCGGAAACGTCATTGGCCGAGGGTTAAGCTTGGTTCTGTTCTTCTACTGTGTGCTGATTTGTGTAGGGCAGATTCGGCCCTATGCGGAAGTGATCTATGTATGGGTGTTTCCGGATTCGTCGCTATGGCAAGTTGCGTTGATCATTTTAGCGGCGGCTACGTACATTGTGTCCGGAGGCTTTCGTGTCGTTACCGGCATCTGCTTGCTGTGCGTTATTATTCCCAGTTTCATTCTCCCGACGCTCTATTTTCCTATGAAGCTCGCTCATTGGAACAACCTACTTCCGATCATGAATCATGGTCTGGGCGATTATATAACGTCGGCGGTGAATTCACTCTATATCTTCTTAGGGCCCGAATTTCTCTTGTTCTACTATCCATTTCTCAAGGATAAGCGTAAAGCGCATAAATGGGCACATCTCGCGACAGCCTATACCACCGTGCTTTATATGCTCGTGCTGATCACGACCCTGGGATATTTCAATATGTTGCAGCTGAAGGGAACGATTTGGCCAACGCTTGTTCTATCTAAAATTATTCGTTTGGCGTTTTTGGAACGTTTCGACTATATCTATATCTTTGATTGGCTGCTGGTGATCTTCCCGGTTTGCTGCATTTCGATCTGGGCAGCGGTTCGTATTCTGCATCAAACTTTGAAGTTGCCAAGGAAATGGGCGCTATGGATCACCTTACTCGTGGTTTTTGGAGTGATCATCTCCGTGCGAACCCCGGTGGGCATCGAACGAATGGAACTCCTCATCTCGCAGATTGGCGGCTTCCTGACCTTCGGCTACCTTCCGCTGCTGTTTCTGATTGCTTTAGTTAGACAAGCGGTGATCCGCATTCGGACGGCCCGGAGTAATTAACCCCATTCGTTGAAAAATGAAACACCTGCCAATTGCAGGTGTTTTTTCCGCTGTTTATCTAGACTTTAAACCCTCCGGTCAAATGTTTCTCCGTCAGGATGGTCAGCATTTGAATGCCCACTTCGTTATGCCCGCCTTCGGGAATAATGAGGTCGGCGTATTTTTTCGACGGCTCAATAAAAGCTTCATGCATCGGCTTTACCGTGGCCAGGTACTGCTGATGGATGGAGTGGATCGAACGACCGCGTTCTTCCATGTCGCGCAGTACCCGCCGAAGGATGCGCACGTCGGAGTCAGTGTCCACGAACACCTTGATGTCGAGCATCTCCCGCAGCTTCTCGTCATACAGGACGAAGAGTCCCTCGACGATAATGATGTTATTGGGCAACAGCTTGATCGTCTTATCAGAACGGGTATGCTTCGTAAAATCGTACACCGGAGCATAGGCGGCTTGTCCGTTCTTGAGCAGGTTCAAATGCTCCACCAACAGCTCGTTATCGAAGGCGAAGGGATGGTCGTAGTTCGTCTTTTCCCGTTCGGCCATGCTGAGGTGCGACTGGTCTTTATAGTAGTTGTCTTGTGAAATAAACGTCACTTTATCAGTGTCCAGCTGGCCGATAACCGAGCGGGCCACCGTCGTTTTCCCGGACCCGGTGCCGCCGGCGATACCTATAATTAACATGAAATGAAATACCCTCCTAGAATGACATCCCTCTAAACGTTCCCGTTTAACATCTCAGTATTGTAGCATAGCCCAGGCATTTTTTCATCTTCATGCGGCTGACTCGAGGTCCTTCATATTATGGCAAATTTGTGGCGGGATATCGATGTGGAGTGTTGTTTATTTTTTCTCATAATTTCCCGCGGATTCGGTTTACAATAATGGTATGTTCATGTCTGCCAAATTCAAGTAAAGAGGTGCTGCTGATGTGGCATACGAAAACCCGGGAGGCCGTCTTGCAAGAGCTGCAGGTGGATCCCGCTGCCGGGCTGTCTTCGGAAGAAGCCGGGAAGCGTCTGTCGAAGTACGGGCCAAACCAGATTAAAGGCAAGCCGAAGCCGGGCATTTGGTCGGTCTTCTTCGCTCAACTAAAGGATATGCTGATTTATGTGCTGCTGGCTGCCGCCATCGTTACGCTGATTGTCGGAGAATACATGGATGCCGTCATCATCTTGGCCGTTGTCCTGTTGAACGCGATTATCGGAGTCATTCAGGAGCAGAAAGCGGAGAAAGCGATTGAAGCGCTGCAGCAAATGACCACCCCCAAAACGCTGGTACGGCGTGACGGGAATGTGAAGGAAATCGATTCCGGGGAGATCGTTCCGGGCGATATCGTGATCCTGGATGCCGGACGTTTCATTCCAGCCGATTTGCGGTTGATTGACAGTGCGAATCTGCAAATTGAGGAATCCGCACTGACCGGCGAGTCCGTACCGTCGGATAAAAATGCGGAGGATCTGCATCAAGAAGCGCAAACGCCCATCGGAGATCAGAGCAACATGGCATTTATGTCGACGCTTGTGACGTATGGCCGCGGCGAAGGGGTTGTCGTCGGGACGGCGATGAATACAGAGATGGGCAAAATCGCCAAGATTCTGGACGAAGATACGCAGGAGTTGACTCCGCTGCAGAAGAAGCTCGATGAGCTCGGCAAAATGCTGGGTTACATCGCTATCGGCATCTGCGTCGTGATCTTCGTCATTGGCCTTATTCAGGGACGAGATCTGTTTGAGTTGTTCCTGACTGCGATCAGCCTGGCGGTCGCGGCGATTCCGGAGGGGCTGCCAGCCATCGTGGCGATTGTACTCGCACTTGGCGTCACGCGCATGTCTCGCATCAACGCCATTGTCAAGAAGCTGCCGGCCGTAGAAACGTTGGGCTCGGTGAACATCATCTGCTCGGATAAAACCGGGACCTTAACCCAGAATAAAATGACGGTCGTCAAGCATTTTACTGCGGAGCCTTTGGGCGATGAGGCCCCGATCGAAATGATCAAGACGTTCGTGTTGTGTTCCGATGCCACTTACGAGAATGGCGAAGGGACCGGTGATCCAACGGAGATCGCCTTGGTCGCTTTCGGCGAACAGCATGGACTTTCGAAGAAATCGCTGGAGGCCGAATACAAACGGATCTCCGAGAAGCCGTTTGATTCCGACCGCAAGCTGATGTCCACGCTGAACCAGACGCGGGAAGGCTATCGCGTGCATACGAAAGGCGCGATCGACCAGCTGCTGCGGATATCGAACAGCGCGGTAGTTCACGGAGAGGTCGTACCGCTGACGGAAGAGCTGAAGCAACGCTTCATGGCAGCCGCAGAAGCGATGTCGGACGATGCATTACGGGTGTTGGGTGCTGCCTATAAGGATACGGATCGCATCCTGCCGCCCGAGGAGATGGAGCAGGATCTGACCATCCTTGGCTTCGTTGGCATGATCGATCCGCCGCGGTCCGAAGTGAAGGATTCGATCCGCGAGGCGAAAGCGGCGGGGATCACTCCGGTGATGATCACGGGCGACCATCGCAACACCGCTGTGGCAATCGCCAAAGAGCTGGAGATTGCCAGCTCCCTGGAACAAAGCATGACGGGGGCCGAAATCGACGAGTTGTCGGATGAGGCGTTTGCCGAAAAAATCAAGGGCATCCGCGTATTCGCCCGGGTTTCGCCTGAGCATAAGGTGAAGATCGTCAAGGCCTTTAAGGCGAAGGGCAACATCGTCTCGATGACCGGGGATGGCGTCAACGACGCGCCGTCGCTGAAGACGGCAGACATCGGCGTGGCGATGGGTATTACCGGTACCGACGTATCGAAGGGCGCCAGCGACATGATTCTGACCGACGATAATTTCACCACGATCGTCCACGCGATTCGGGAAGGTCGGAACATCTACGCGAATATTCGTAAGACGGTAACGTTCCTGTTGGCGTGTAATTTCGGGGAGATTGTGGCGATTCTCGCTTCGATTTTATTCTTCTGGCCGTTGCCGTTGTTGGCAACCCAGATCCTCTGGATCAACCTGGTCACCGACACGTTGCCGGCGATTGCACTAGGTGTGGATCCTGGCGAGAAGGACGTCATGAAGCGTAAGCCGCGTGATCCGAAGGAGAGCTTCTTTGCCGGAGGTGCAGCGTGGCAGGCAGTGCTTGGAGGACTCTTGATCGGTGCGCTGACTTTGGTTGCATTTTACATAGGACTTCGTGAGCATGGGTATGGTTTGCGCACCTCCGGTATTCCGGAGGATGTGATGACTTACGCACGGACGATGGCCTTTGTTGTGCTTGCGGCGTCGCAGCTGTTCTACGCCTTCTCGAAGCGCAGTGCGACCAAGTCGATTTTCACCGTCGGTCTGTTCTCCAATCTGTTGCTCGTTGGAGCGGTTATTGCTGGATTGCTGTTACAGTTCCTGTCGATCTCGATCCCGTTCTTGGCCGCAGCGTTTAAGGTCCAAAATCTCAGCCTCTCCGATTGGGGGATCGTGATTCTCTTGGCGTTAATCCCGCTGATCTTGAATGAGATCATCAAGATCTTTATGCGGGCCGGGAAGGCTAGAGAGTCCGCCTAAAACTTCGGCAAAATCTTGAGATATGAGAATTTTGATAGAACAAAGGAGAATTTTGAATTCCCCTCTTGCCACGGTTTGATAGATGATACAAGTGAATAGACCAAGAAGAACATAGGCCGCAGATGATTTGTCTGGCGGCCCTTGTTCGTTAGATCCAACCAAGGGGGGACAACAGATGGAGAAGCAGAAGAAATCCAATGGAGTAGGAGCTGGAGGGCACGCTTTTTCGCTCGGTCGGAAGCTGACGGCAGCTTTTATCACGGTATCGCTGCTGGTGGGGGTTATTGCTGGAGTGGCCTACGCGTTCTTGAACCGGATGGATCAGAACTATTCCGAGCTGCTTGAGCAGAATACGGCAGCACGGGATCAGGCGGCCAGGTTGGAGATGGAGACACAGCGTCAGAACAGCCTCTTGTTTAGTTATATCGTGGAGCCTTCGCCCGAGAAGGAACAGCAGTTAACCGGAGCTAATGAAGAACTGAACACAATCATCAGCCGAATCGTAAGCGCTTCCGCAAGTGAAGAGCAGGGGGCGGTTGCTTCCTCGTTATCGGAATCCAATGCGACGTTTGCTCGCTTGCTGACGAAGGTTCGCGATTATGTTCAATCGGACAAGCCGGATTTGGCGAAAACAGAAGCGCTGATGTGGGCGATTCCGACGTCAGATGCGATGATTGATGGGGCAAGTGAATTGCGGACCTTGCAGGAAAGCGAACTTCAGGCGAAATTAGCCGAGTTCAAGAAAGAATCGGCGACCACCCTATGGATATTAGCGATTTGCGGAGCCATCGCGATCCTGTTCGCTGTCTTGACCGGTGTCCTGTTGTCCCGGAAAATCGTCAAACCGATGCGAGTGATGGTCAAGGGGGCCCGCGAATTGGCGGACGGCGATTTAACCCTTGCAGAGATCGCGGTGAGTAACCGTGATGAGATTGGCGAACTCGCAGCTGCGTTTAACCATATGAGACGAAGCTGGCAGGAAATGATCGGCAATCTGGGTCGGCATGCGGGACGTGTTGCTGCATCGGCGGATCAGCTGCGACACCAGTCGGAGCAGTTCCGCGCCTCCTCTGGAGAAATTTCCGATATCATGGGGCAAATTTCGTCTGGAAGCGAGGAGCAGGTGCAATCTGTAGAACTGGGCGTGACCCAAGTGACGAAGATGGCTGCGGGGGCCCAGGAGATGGCCAGCCTCGCGGATGACGCCCGCGAAGAATCGGAAGCGGCGGTGCACGAAACGCGGGCCGGCGAGGACATTGTGGCACAAGCGGCGGCCCAGATGGCCTCGATCCAGCGGCAGATGGACGAGCTTCGCGCCTTCATCGAGCGGCTAGGCGTTCGCTCGGGTCAAATTGCGGAGGCCGCGAAGCTGATTGCCGGGATCGCCAAGCAGACGCAGATGTTGTCGCTGAACGCCTCCATTGAGGCGGCACGGGCGGGAGAGGCTGGTAAAGGGTTCGCCGTGGTCGCTGGGGAGGTGCGCAAGCTGTCGGCAGAGACCGGAGCGGCCGCAGCCGATGTGACTGAGATGCTCGAAGGGGTGCGCAGTGAGATGGAGCTGGTGATCGAGGCGGCCCAAGCCGGTTCGCAGGAGGTCGCAGCAGGCATTGCGACGGTTCAGCAAGCTGGTGAGGTGTTCAGCAGCATCCGTCAGGCGGTCGAGCAGGTGGCTGGGCAAATCAGCCGGGTGACCGGGCAGGCGGAGCAACTGTACTCCCAATCGGATGCTGTCGTCCAGGCAATCACCACGATCGACCGGGTCGCTCAGCAGACCGCCAGCGGCTCCCGCGAGGTCTATGCCCACACCGAGGAACAATACGCCGGCGTTCAAGAAATGATGGCTTCAATGGAGGGGCTAAGTCAGTTGTCTGAGGAACTGCAGGCGATGATCGGCAAGTTTAAAGTGTAGGCGGCAGCGCATCCCTCGGGCTCACGACATGTCGTTTGTGGGTTATGGCCTTTAGACATCTTTCACCGGATCATGTTATAATGGCCCTTTATTTAAGGGGGTGCTATAACATTGAACGATGGGGGAAAAGTGTTGAAGTCCCTCGGACAATTGGGTTGGGAGGATCTTGGAATTGCCGTCGGCATTATGGCGCTGTTCGCTTTGTTTAGCAAAGCGTTCGTGAAGCTGGCTTTCGCTCTGCTGGATCGCAGAAAGACGGCGAAGCCGGACCGGCTAAATCTATGGAGACAAGTGCTGGAGCGGCCTTTTCGGTGGTTATTTATTCTGATTGGCCTTGAAATAGGGTTGAAATATTTGCTGCCGCGCAATGTGGAAATCGCCGTAGGCCTGGATCCCTTATTCCGCAGCGGCGTCATCGCCTTGATCGGATGGGGGATGTACATCCTATCCGCCCAATCCTCGGTATTGCTGGAGGGATTAAGCCGCAAAATCCGATTAGACGATGCAAGCATGCTTATTCCGTTCTTATCGAAGGTCCTCCGGATCGTTGTGGTTATCATCACTGTAGCCTTAATTGGGGCGGAGTGGGGATTTAGCATCAATGGACTGGTGGCCGGCATGGGGTTAGGCAGCTTAGCTGTAGCTTTGGCTGCCAAAGATACGTTAGGGAACATCTTTGGCGGCATTGTGATTATTTTGGAAAAGCCATTTTCCAAAGGAGATTGGATTCTGACGCCTACCGCTGAAGGCATGGTGGAGGACATTACCTTCCGCAGCACGAAGATCCGCACCTTCGCTGATGCGGTGATTACCGTCCCCAATGCGCAACTGGCAGATCAGCCGATCACGAACTGGAGCAAAATGGGCAAGCGCAGAGTGACTTTTACACTTCCTGTGGCGCTGGACTCTGATCGGGAACGGATGATGGCAGCCATCCGTCGAATCGAACAACTGCTTCGCGACAACGAGCAAATCGACCCAGGCACCATTTTCGTGAAGTTTACGGATTTCAACGAGAGCAGCTTAGGCATTTTCATCTATTACTTCACGCGATCAACCGTTTGGGGAGAGTACTTGTCAGCGCGTCAGGAAATGAATCTGGCCTTTATGCAGGTGTTAGAGGAAGAGGGGATTAAGCTGGCTTATCCGGCACAACGCGTATTTCTCGAATCAGCGCCGGCCACGTCCGGTGAGGTGGACACCACCCGCTCGAGACAATATGAGGTCTGAATGCAAACCATCCCGCGGCAGGTTGCTCGCGGGATGGTTTTTTTGCGTTAAATCGTATAAGGCACTGCTTCGATCTCCTCTGCCTTAGCGACGGCTTCCTCCAGCGTCAGACCGGTGAAGCTTTGCGCGGGGAAATAACGCCCGCTCTTCTGGTCGTCAACAAAAGCGCCCACCACGATGCCCGGAAGTACGCTTTCCACCGAATTCGGGGCATGCGGGCCGCCCAGATCGGTCCGGCACCAGCCCGGATCGCTTAAATTAATCATCACGTCCGTGCCTTCGAGACGGGAGGCGAGATCTTTGGTGAACTTGTCGAGCGCGGCTTTGCTTGCGGCGTAGCCGGCTTGCTCCGGTTCGTTTTTGATCCCGCTGGTTGTGTTGATGACCCGGCCGAAGCCGCGTTCGATCATCTTGGGGATCAATCGATTGCAGATCGTCACGATGGAGATGAAATTAATTTGGAAGCTCTGCTCGAAATCGGAGACCGGAGTCTGCCAATAATCCTTCCGGTAAGCGATTTGAACGGCGGCATTATTAAATACGATGTCAACCGGCGTGCCTTGGGCTTCGATTTCATCTAGCATAGCGACAACTTCCTGCTGGTTAGACAACTCGGCTTGTACAGAATAGACCTGGACGCCCAATGTCCGAACTTCTTGCTCCAATTGCCGGGTATGCTCTAGCTTGCGGCTATGCAGAATCAAGTTGCAGCCTTGCTCGGCCATAAACTTCGCGATTTGATACCCTATCCCGCGGCTGGCTCCGGTAATGAGCGCCCATTTTCCATTTACATCTACCATTCGGTTCCCCCCCCTGTGTGCGATAGGATGACTTTTATTGATGTCCTAACTTATTTATTTTACTAGACTTGTAAGCGGTTTACTACCATTTAACATGAATTTGACTATGGTCAATTTGGACTATATATTGGACTATATAACGAAAATCACATGCAAGATTTGGAACTCAATGCCTATCTCGAGAATGGGAGGAGATACCTGGAGCGGATAAAAAAATGTGCCAGAGGATTTTGATTTTTACCATACTACAAATAAACCAGGTGATACTAGAATGAATCGAATTCGCAATATTTCTATCCGGACCCGAATCATGGTGCTTGTCTTCTTGGCCATGTTCGTCTCCAACACCGCTCTTATTGTAACCTTATCCTATAGCCAGAGTAATGATTTCTTTAAACTGATTACCCCCTCTTTGGTATTAAAGGCATTGATCATTTTTCTCATTTTCCAAGTGATATCTGCGTTTATTTCCGAAGCTTTTCTAGTTCGTCCGCTTAAAGCGGGCGCGAGGCTGGCCAATTCCATGGCAGAAAACGATCTATCTGTCAAAATACATACGTTTCAACAAGGCGAGGCTGGGCAAATGATCCGCTCGCTTCAGAAGGCTAGAGATAACTTGAAGCATTTGATCGCATCCATCCAATCCTCCTCCGAACGAGTGACGCTGTCTTCGGAAGAGTTAAACCGCATCATTGAGCAGGCGAATGGGCAGGTGCACGAAATTAACGAAGGCATCAAGCATTTGTTATCCGTATTTACCCAAAATGCAGAAAGCATGAAGCAAACGGCGGTTGCGATCTCCGAAATTACGAACCATTCGCAGACGACGGCAGAACTGACAAGCCGCATTGCGGAGCAAGCCCAATCGGTTATGCGTTCCGCCGAAGGCGGGAAGCGTTCGGTGGAATCGATCGTGGAGGCGATTAACGAGCTCGCAGCGAATACGAAGCACGTTAACAGCGAGGTGCTTGGGCTTGAGGAACAAAGCCAGAAAATTACCGAGGTTATCAGCATCATTAAACAAATTTCAGAACAGACCCACCTGTTAGCCCTTAACGCGGCGATTGAAGCGGCCCGGGCCGGGGAAGAGGGAAGAGGGTTCGCGGTGGTAGCCGGGCAAATCCGGAAATTAGCCGAGGATACGAATCACTCCCTTCAGGAAATCAGCAGCTTGGTCGAAGATATGACAGTTCGTACTGGCAGTGTCGTGTCTGCGGTTGCTCAGACGGAAGAGAAGGTGCAGCAAGGCGTCACGCAATCCGAGAATGTGAAGGTTAATATCGAGCAAATCATCGATAATATCGAGAACACCTTCGCCATGTTGAACGATATTTCCGACGGGGTTACCACCCAAGCCGCTGCGCTGGAGGAAATGACCGCAACGCTGGAGGATGTGAACACCACGATCGAGTCGGGCCTGCAAGTCTCTGGCGTTATTCAAGATCAGCTGGGTACGCAGGAGCAGATCTTTGGGGATATCGAGCAGACCTCCTGTAAATTGGTCGAACTGTCCGAGAATATGAACGGGTTGACGAACGTGTTCAAGCTTTAATCCCATAGCAATTAGAAAGGGCGCTTGCTTTTGCAGGCGTTCTTTTTACTATTTCATCATTCATCTTTTCGATTTCTTCACACTGAATGAAAGGGATAATGTGCAGAAGGGGTCCTATAAGACTGCTTCGCCCCTCCGATCAATCTGGATCATCGTTTCCTGCTTCAAATGGCGTTATAATAAGCATGATCATACTGAAATTAGACAGACAGCGTGGGAGAGGAGCGGTGAGGAGCATGTATGGAAATGATGGAGTACTGGATAGGCGGACACTGAAGGCAGCCTTTGAACGGACAGTTTATCAAGTGGCGGGCCACGGAAAACGCAATGTAGAAGTGTTGAAGCAGGCCTTTGCCGAGATCAGCGGCGGGGTAGACAGTGACATGTACGGTTCAGGGCAAGCGCTGGAAGCTTTCGAAGCGAAAATGGCTGCAGTGCTTGGTAAGGAGTCTGCTGTATTTTTTCCGAGCGGTACAATGGCGCAGCAAATTGCCCTGCGGATATGGTGTGACCGCAAAGGGTCCAAACGTGTGGCCTATCATCCTTTATGCCATTTGGAGATTCATGAGGAGGACGGGTTGAAGGAGCTGCACGGGCTGGAGCCGATTCTCTTGGCGGATCCAGATCGGCTGATTGAGATGGAGGACGTTCGTCAGCTGCCAGAGGATGTCTCATGCCTGCTGTTGGAGCTGCCGCAGCGTGAAATCGGCGGTCAACTGCCGCCGTTCGAAGAGCTTGAAGCTATATCCACCTACTGCCGGGAGCGAGGCATCAAGCTGCATCTGGACGGAGCCCGACTGTTTGAAGTGTTGCCTTACTACGAAAAAACCGCCGCTGAGGTTTGCGCCCTGTTCGACAGCGTCTATATCTCGTTCTACAAAGGGATCGGCGGGATTGCCGGAGCCATATTGGCCGGGGATCCGGAGCTGACGAAGGAGTCGAAGGTATGGAAAAGGCGCCACGGCGGGGATCTTATCAGCTTGTATCCTTATTTTCTCAGTGCGGATTACTATTATGAGAAACGTGTCGGAAAGATGAAAAAGTATTATCAGCAAGCACAAGAGCTCTCCAGTCTGTTTAATCAATGTCATCGGATGAAGACCGTTCCGGAGATCCCGGTGTCGAACATGTTCCATGTGCATTCGGACGTTCCCAAGGAGCGATTGGAGTCCGTGCTGATTGAAGTCTATCGGGAAACCGGGGTTGGTTTCACCTCGTTCTTGAAAGAGAAAGCGGATGGGGGAAGTGCCTTTGAAATCAGCATCGGAGACCGCTACAGTGAGGTGCCGAAAGATCGGCTGCAGCTAGCGTTCGAGCTGCTGGATAAGAAGTTGAAGGGACTTTCGCTTTAAACTTGGATTTGTTTGAGATGCAGAGCACCGTAGGATGCGATTTGATGTCGTTCCTTACGGTGTTTTTTTGCATATATGCTTCGATAATTCAAGCCTGCTCGCAATAATGAATGCAAGAGAGTGATGTATGCGCTTCCTCGAACAAGGCCGATCTCTTTTCTCGGCGAATTTGCCTTTCCCTCTTCTTTACACTTCTTCAGACGGGGAGTATGATTCATCCGTAACAAAAATTGATATGACAAAACCTGATCGCTGAGTTCTTTCTCATGCAGAAAGAAACGGGGGAACCAATGAAACTCGCCCAATGAGGCGGTTTCCGGGGTGAATCGCTTGATTTGGCCAGTAAGCCAAACCGGCGTAGGGCTGCTTTCGTGCCCGAATCCGTCAGCTAACTCCGTAAGCGTCCGAAAGAGGGAATTGTCGCGGTGACGCTTGAGATTTTTTTCAAAGCGGCTGCGGGAAGGTCCAGCTTTCCTGCGGCCTTTTTGCGTTGTTCGCTGCATGCATGAGAGCCCTATAGGAGTAAGAATGGATCAGGATCGAAGGTTTATTTTGCGAATGAAAAGAGGATCTCATCATGGGAAGCAAACTGAAACGGATATTGATTGGCAGACCGATGAAAAGCACTGAAATTGAAGGAGAAAAGCTTAGCAAACTTAAAGCGCTGGCCGTGTTGTCGTCGGACGCATTGTCCTCCGTGGCATACGGGACCGAGCAGATTCTGATCGTCCTGATGGCGGCGGGATTTTCCGCTCTCTGGTATTCGATTCCGATCTCATTTGCGGTACTTGGGCTTTTGTTGATTCTGATTCTGTCGTATCGCCAAACGATTTTCTCCTATCCGACTGGAGGCGGCGCTTATATCGTGGCGATGGATAACCTAGGGCGTTCAACCGGACTACTGGCCGGCGGATCGCTGCTTGTCGACTATATTTTAACGGTGGCTGTAAGCTCGTCAGCCGGTACGGATGCCATCACATCGGCTTTCCCGATGCTGCATGATCAACGGGTATTGATCGCCCTGTTGATGATTACGCTGTTGACGATGATGAACCTGCGTGGAGTTACAGAATCGGCCTCGATGTTGGCGGTTCCGGTATACTTGTTCGTGGCCTCCATCTTTGTCCTGATTGTGTCGGGACTTTACAAGTATTGGACTGGCGGGATTCATGCCAGTGTGCCGGAGTTTGGGACGGCCGTATCCAATGTCAGCTTGTTCCTGCTGCTTAAGGCGTTCAGTTCGGGATGCTCGGCCTTAACTGGGGTTGAGGCGGTGTCCAACGCTATTCCGAACTTTAAGCCACCGGCAGAACGGAATGCCGCAGCCACGCTGGTGATGATGGGGGTTATTCTCTGTACCATGTTTATTGGGATTAGTACGCTGGCTTATTGGTACGGCATTGCTCCAGATCCGAAGGCCACCGTGATTTCTCAAATCGCTGAATCGACCTTTGGGAGAGGGAGCTTGTACTACTTGATCCAAGGTATTACGGCGTTAATCTTGTTTTTGGCCGCCAATACGGCTTATTCGGCCTTCCCGCTGCTGGCGTTTATGCTCGCCAAGGACAAATACATGCCGCATGCGTTTATGGTGCGCGGTGACCGGCTTGGCTTTTCAAACGGAATTATCTTCCTGGGCGTAACCTCGGCGCTGCTGGTTCTTGGATTCCACGGCGACACGGAAAGCCTGATTCCGCTCTATGCGGTTGGGGTATTTATTCCGTTCACCTTGTCCCAGCTGGGGATGATGGTGCGCTGGATCAAGCGCAAGCCGCAAGGTTGGGTGTTCCGGTTTACGATTAACACGATTGGCATGCTGACGACGCTGGGCATTACGCTCATCTTCATTATCACGAAGTTTTCACATGTCTGGTTCGTATTTATCTTCTTGCCGCTCGTGATGTTTATTTTCTACCAGATCCATCGACATTATATCAATATCGCCGACCAGCTTCGGATTGACATCGATAAAGACAAACCTTGCATAAAGGGCAGCACGATCGTCGTGCCGGTGGCGGGCGTTACCCGTGTCGTGATGAACTCGTTAAGCTACGCCAAATCGCTGACGGATAACGTTGTTGCGGTGTATGTCGGATTTGATGATGAGGACATCGAACGGATGGAGAAGAAGTGGGAGGAATGGAATCCGGGGGTTCGGCTCATTACGCTGCGCTCCAGCTTCCGCAGCATTATCCGGCCGCTGATGAAGTTCATTGATACCGTGGAATGGAAAACGGCGGAGACCGATCACATTACCGTCCTGATTCCTCAGTTTATTCCTCGGCACTGGTGGCAGAATATTTTGCATAATCAGTCGAGCTTGTTGCTTAGAGCTTATTTGTTTAACAAGAAAGATATCGTCATTGCGACTGTACCTTATCATTTGCAAAAATAAGCAAATTCCCCCGAAGCCGTCGCAACGGCTCGGGGGACCTTAGTTTAATTATTGAATTTGATCCAGCAGCTGATAAGCTTCCTGTTTGGTTTTCACCTGCAGCAGCTGTTCGCGGAATGCGTCATCCATCAGCTTGCGGGACAGCATTTGCAGAATTTTTAAATGCTCATTGCCTTTGTTTTCGGCAGGGACAGCGATCATAAAGATCAACTTAGCGGGCGTTCCGTCCGCGCTGCTCCAATCCACGCCTTCCGGCTTGATCCCGAATACGACTCTTGGCTTCAGCACCGCCACCGACTTCCCGTGCGGTACGGCGACGTTCATGCCGATGCCGGTAGAGCTTTCTTGCTCGCGCTTCAGAATCGCCTGCTTGAACTCAGCAGAGGAGGTCAGCACACCTTCAGCGTTCAGCTTTGCAATCATTTCGTCGATGATCCCGTCCCGTGTTGACGCGGACAGGGAAGGCTCAATCAGATCCAAACTGATGATATCCGTCAGCTTGCGAACTGTGCTTTGAGCTTCGGCAGCCGGCACGCTTACCGGGCGGACGTTCTCCGCACGTGGCGTTTCCATGGCTGGAGCCGCCTCGTCCGCAGCGCTCGCTTCGGCGAGCTGAGGCTCGACCTGTTCTTTCTTCAGCAATTTGATCATTAAGGCCGTAACGATGGAACCCGCGATGACGGCCACGAAGAACATGAGGACATTGTCAACGGCGCCAAGTACGGCAACGATTGGACCGCCGTGAGCTACGCGGTCGCCGACGCCGCCCAGCATGGCGATGACGGAACCTGTCATCGAGCCGACCATGATGCTGGGAATAACGCGCAGTGGGTCTTGCGATGCGAACGGAATCGCACCTTCGGTGATCCCGAACAAGCCCATCGTAAAGGCGGCTTTGCCGGATTCCCGTTCGGCATTATGGAACTTGCGTTTGAACAAGAACGTTGCCAGGCCCAGACCGATCGGCGGAATACAGATCGCAACGGCGATCGGACCCATGATTTGATAGTTCCCCTCCGCGATCATCGCGGAGCCGAACATGAACGCTACCTTGTTAACCGGACCGCCCATGTCGAAGGAGATCATGGCGCCCAGAATCAAGGCCAGCAGAATCGAGCTGGCTCCTTGCATGCTGGCAAGCCAGTTGGTCAGCCATTCAAACACTTGGGCGATCGGGCCGCCAAGCAGGTAAATGAAGGCGAGACCTACGATCAGCGAAGAGAGAACCGGGATGATGATGATTGGCATGATTGGATTGATCGCTTTCGGCACCTTCCACTTCTTGATCCAAAGTGCAACGTAACCCGCCAGGAAACCGGCGATGATCCCGCCGATGAAGCCGGCACCGGCTTCACTTCCGTAGAAGCTGCCATTGGCGGCGATGTAACCGCCGATGATCCCGGGAGCGAGACCCGGCCGGTCGGCGATACTAAACGCGATGAACCCGGCTAGCACCGGTACCATAAACGTAAAGGACGCAGATCCCAGCTTCTCGATGGTTTTCCAGAACGAGTCTTCTGGAATTTGCAGGCCGCCCGGAGTAGGTACGCCGCCGATCGAGAGAGCGATGGCGATCAAGAGACCGCCCACGACGATAAACGGAATCATATACGAGACACCGCTCATCAGGTGGCGATAAAAGGCGTTTTGCTGCTTGGCGCCGGTCTGTTTGGCCGGCGTACCTTCATTGTTATCCTGTCCTTGGTATACCGGCACTTCTCCGCGAATCATCTGTTGGATCAGCGCCTCGGGGTTCCGTATGCCTTCCTGCACACCAACAACGAGCAGCTTCTTGCCGACGAACCGGCGTTTGTCTACCGTTTTGTCGGCCGCGATGATGATGCCGTCCGCTTGGCGGATATCTTCCTCCGTGAATTCGTTTTCCACTCCGATCGAGCCTTGGGTCTCGACCTTCATGGCAATACCTAGCTTGTCGGCGGCTTTTTACAGATTTTCCGCCGCCATGTACGTATGGGCAATCCCGTTGGGACATGAGGTAATCGCCAGTAGTTTCATGGATGTTTCCTCCTGTAATCAAAGATCGAAATCGTTTACATGACTCATCTTATCGCAAAAGGAACGGCGGAAAAGAACTTTATATTACCGGAAGTTGCGGAAAAACTGATTTTTTTCCCTATAAGCAATTGAGCAGCTCCTCGGGAGTCCGTGCCTGCACGAGCCGCTCAACGGTTGAAGGCTGTTCGCTTAGCAAGGACAGGCGCTGGAACAGTTTTTTCGTCATCTCTTGCTCCTGCGGGGCAAGCGCCAGCATAAATACGACGGACACCTTCTCTTCCTGCCATTCCAACGGCTCTTCCAGGGTGGCAACAGCGATCCGCGAGGTGCGAATCAGCTTCGGATCGCCATGGGGGATTGCGATGCCGCCGCCGATGGTCGTGGACGAGAGCCGTTCCCGCAGCAAAGCCTGATGCGCGTAATCCGGCTCAACGAACCCCTGCTTGGCGAGCTCGTTCCCTAACAGCTCGATCAGCTCGAATCGATGGCCGATGGTCAGGCGCGGGAAGATGAGCGAAGGCTGCGTGTACATGCCCAGAATCGAGCCAGCGTGTTCGGCGTGACCGGATTCTTGGTCCAACTTGCCGATGAAGTCGGCGATCTTCTGCGTTTCGCCAGTCTCCAGCAGCGGGGATACCGTGATATAGGGGACGTTCACATTCTCCAAAGGAATTGTGGAGATGATAAAGTCAACCGAATGTTGAGCTAAATATCCCGTAAGATCAGCTTTCCGAACGGAATCCAATACATGCAGCTCAGGGAATTTGCGCTCCAGCTTGCTGCGCAAGATTTGGGACATGCCCACCCCCATATGGCAGACGGTCACGATTCGCTTCCTTGTCTCCGCAGGTTGGCTCAGTCTCTCTACTGAAGCCTGAAAATGCAGCGTCAAATATGCTACCTCCTCTTCAGGAATGGTGAAGGGATACCCTTCGCTTAACTCTCTCGTCGCATAAATCACCATATCGAACATGTAAGGATACATTCGCTTGATATCCTGCAGCATCGGATTCGATACGGTAAGCCCATAACTTAACCGGTTCAACGTGGAATATAAATGAATGCGTAAGCCTTCCATCAAAGCCTCATCTTGGCCAAAATCGACCCAGGTTAAGGCAGACATCTTCCTTACGAGCGACTCCGCTAAACCGCGAGCTTCCGCCGTTTCCGCAGATGGGCCGGCTTCAGGCTCCGCCGTTTCGATCCGTGCCCGGGAGCGAATCTTCCCGCCCAGAATATGCGCGGTCAAATAAGCAACTTCATCCTCAGGGAAATGAACCGCGAAGAAGCGCTCTAGCTTCCGAATGAAGGCTCCCGTCCAGCGGAACTCCGGCTTCCCGCGGACAAAGACCTTCTCTTGCTCGGAGAAGGTAATCGGCTGTTTCAGTTTCGTTCGCCGAATCATCAGCAGCGTATGAATCAGCAGATTGTCGAACGCTTCATCCGTAAAAGCAAGCTGCGCATCAAGCTCGAGCTGCTTGAGCTCGCGGGTCACGATAGCAAGCTCATGGGGAGCAAACCGATCCTTGATGAAGGCTTGGCCTGCTTCGCCGGTGAGTTGGGACAGCTTGGACAACGCCGCGCGTTTATCCCGTTCTTTCCCTTCGAGCAGGACGCCGACCTTTTGCTTGGAAACGACGGTCAGGTCCCATTTGTCGAGCCAATCCCGCAAGGTATCCAAATCTTTTTTGATTACGGTCTTACTGGTGTAGTGCTTGTCGGCCAGCTCTTGAATTGTGACCGGCTTCGTCTCCATCAAGAGTTGGTAGGCCACAGCAATAAGCCGCTCCTCTTCCGTTTCCTGTTCCTTTGGCTTGCTGGACCTTGATCGGAGCAGTTCTGCGGTGAGTTGAGCCTTGTCCGACTCAGAAATATCCAAGGTCACCCCGTATCCAGGCTTGCGGACCACACGGCTAGTAGACGATTGAGCTAAATACTGATCGATTTCGTCCAGATCGTTACGTATCGTTTTCTCCGAGCACCCAAAGTGCACGGCGATATCCCGGATCACCAAGTGAGGCCGGGCATCGGTAAGCAGCATATGTAAAATGTCCTTCTGACGGTCGTTCATCGTTTCGCGTCACCCCCTTTATCTAAATGATGGGATTAGCATTTCTGGAACAGGTAGATTCGATACGGCCGGGCACCAATCCCCTCATCCGCACGTACACTAACCTAGATTCACCTGAATATTGACAAGGAGGGGAACAGGTTTGATCCTACTGCCGCCACAAGATAAGAGGCAACTTGCCCAAATGACGCTGCCTCCGCTTCAAAGGGAAATTGTGCAGGCGCAAGAACGAAGCCCGATACCCTATCGTTACGGTTCTTTAGATGAATTGCTGTTCGAATTGGCGCTCCGCAACTCGATCGTGGATTCGGCCTTGGCGCTGAATGGAAGCGGGGCTCAGTTTGCGGTCTACCGTAAATCCCGATGCAATGAGATGTACTGGAACCGTACGGAGGAAGGAGGGTTTCGGCTAAAAAATGGAGTAGCGCCGTCGGATGCCATCACCGACATTTACCGGAACGGTCCGCTTTATGGCTTCGAATGCTCGATGGCGATGATGATCGTGATGTACAAGGCCGTACTGGATCAAATCGGCAGCCGGGCGTTTAATACGTATTTTACCAACTTGTATCTTTACGATTGGCTGTATGACAGTGATCTGGGATTTCGTCAAGGAAGTTTAAGACTGGGGCCTTATCCCGGGGATATTCTCTATTTCAAAAATCCGGATCATAACCCTGAAACTCCGGAATGGCAAGGGGAGAACGTCATCATGCTGGGCGAAGACCGCTATTATGGCCATGGCATCGGCATCCGTTCTTCCGCTGGGATCATCGACGCGCTTAACCGAAGAAGAAAACCCGGCAGCCGGCGATCGGCGTACCTGATGGATTTGATTATTTATCCCAATTACGATCATATTCGTTCCTTACGCGGCGTGTATGCTCGGATCGGCAGTACCGTTTATCGTCGCCGCGGCTCCCAGAACGAAGCCTATCACCCGGATTCCAACCAAGCCTAAGAACAACAAAGCCTCCCGCATCTGGCAGGAGGCTTTGTTGCTTTAAGATTAGAAGAAGAACGGGAAGAAGAATCTTCTGAAGAAGAAGAACGGGTAAGGCCGGCGAATAAAGCGGCGGAAGCGGCGCGGATAGCCATATCCGTAACCAAAGCCTCCGTAGTAAGGATAACCGCCATAAGGGAACCCGAATGCGCGATCATCCATATCCCCAACCGGAACGAGCAGATAGACGTGGTCATCATCCATTCCATCGATGATCCCTTCATACATTCTGCCATCGGTGCCTTCCATTTGCATGAGGTGATGATGATATTTTTTACACATCTCCATCATCTGTTTCTTGTGATCGTATCCCATCGGCTCTTGGCTCATCGGGCTTACTTGGCTTGGTGTACCGCCGTAAGGTGAATACATACTTGGCATTTCCATCCATTCCTCCTTTGTTCTTGCTGCAGTATATTCACGGAGATGGGCATTTGTGCCGATGGTTCGTGTCCTTCATTTTGCGAGTGATCTGCTTTGTACCGGAATGCGTGCGAATATGCTAAGATGGGGATGCATTGAGCGATGGCCTCATCACAATCATTTATTATGAAAAAAAGAAGAGGAGCGACCGCACATGGACAAACAACCGTTAGGCACCAAGGTGATTACGCAAATCGGAATTGTCGTTAGGGATATTGAAGCCGTTTCGCAAGCCTACGCGGATTTCCTGGGCGTGGAGAAGCCCGCTTGGTTTTGGACGGATGCGGTGGAAGTAGCGAAGACGGAATATCAAGGGGCACCGTCTCTGGCTCGCGCGAAACTGGCGTTTTTTGATTGCGGCCAGCTGCAGCTGGAGCTGATCGAACCGGATGAGCATCCCAGCACTTGGCGGGACTTCCTGGAGGAGAAAGGGGAAGGCATGCACCATATTGCTTTTGTGATCGACGGGATGAAGGAGAAGATTCAGGAAGATAGTTATATGTTGAGCAATGGTCGTAATTAGAAATGAAAACGGATTCATACTATCTCAAGGAGGCAAGGTTGGACGATGAAACTGATCGTAACAGGAGCGGGAAAGGGACTTGGCTTGGAGATCGTTGGGGAAGCGTTGCGACGCGGCCATGAGGTAGCGGCTGGCATACGCTCGCTGGAAACGAACGTAGATGCGTTGAAGGCGCGGCAGGAAGGAGCTCCAGGGAAGTTGACGCTGCTTGAGCTGGATGTGGACGAGGAAGATTCGATCGCCAAAGCCAAGGAGGCTATGGCTGACAGATGGGGAAAGTTGGACGCGCTGATTAATAACGCAGGGATCTTGCTGGCCCGGGACCAGTCGATCGAGCGATTGGAATTCGCTGCGGTGGAGAATACGTTCCGCACCAATCTGTACGGCCCGATGAAGATGGTGAAGCATTTCCTGCCGCTGCTGAAAGAGAGTGACCGCCCGTTTATTCTAAACGTATCCTCGGAGGCTGGATGCTTTGCCGGTGCTTACGGCGGCGACTATCCGTATGCGTTGTCCAAGGCGGCGTTGAACTATTTTACCGCTCAGTTGCGCAAGGAGCTGGTGCCGCAAGGGTTCGGCGTGTACGCGATGCATCCAGGCTGGATACGCACTCCGATGGGCGGCAGTCAGGCGCCCGGCGATCCACTGGATTCGGCGAAGGCGATCCTCGACTTGGCGGAAGGCAAACTGAAGGCGGATACCGACGCCGTGATGATCGGTATCGATGGGAAAGCGATGCCGCAGTAATATGGACGAACCAAGGGGCTGCCCACGTCATCGCAAATGACGAGTGGGTCAGCCCCTTCATTTTTCTAATCTGTTTCAATCCGAATCGCTTGCTTCTGCGCCTCGATACACAAAGCCGCAGCTTTAAAGGCATGCTCTTGGGTCATGGCGTTTTCCGTTCCGTTGAGGATATCCAAAATAAAAGCGCCGAAATAAGGGTAACCCACTTTCCCGGAGCAGTCATAATGGAATTCGCCTTCATGATTCACTAAATAGAGATGATTGCCGGAGGCTTCCCGGGCGATGTCGATGTATTTGCGAATTTCGATGTAGCCGTCCGTCCCCAAGATGAGGGTCCGGCCGTCGCCCCATGTCCCCAAACCGTCGGGAGTCAGCCAATCCACCCGGAAGTAGAAGGTCGCCCCGTTATCAGCGAGCAGCGTCGCATCGCCAAAATCCTCAAACCGAGGATATTCCTTGAACTTGTAATTGCCTACTTTGCTGTGGAGTACCTTCGCATCCTTTGCGCCTGCGTAATACAGAAATTGCTCGATCTGGTGCGACCCAATATCACATAAAATCCCACCGTAACAATCGGGGTCAAAGAACCATTCCGGCCTTGCCTGCGGATTGGCCCGATGCGGCCCAGTGCCGATGACCTGGACAACCCGACCAATGGCGCCTTCCTCGATCAGTTGGCCGGCAAATACTGCGCTCTCTACATGGAGGCGTTCCCCATAATAAATCCCCCATTTGAGCCCGGTCTCTTCCGTTTTTCGTCGCGCTTGTTCGACCTGCTCCAACGTCGTAAACGCTGGTTTATCCGCAAAGTAATGCTTGCCATGCTCCATCGCCCGGAGCCCGAGGGCGCATCGTTCTGAAGGAATGCAGGCCGCAGCGATCAGCCGGATCCCCGGATCTGCCCAAATCTCCTCCTCGGACGCCGCCGCCTTCGCTTGCGGAAACGTATCAATGAACCGCTTCACCTTCTCCGGGTCCGGGTCATACACCGCCGTGAGCTCCGCCCCGGCCTCGATCAACCCGTTGCACATTCCGTAGATATGCCCATGATCCAATCCGATCGCCGCAAAGCGGAAATCGCCTGCGCCAACGACCGGATTGGGCTTTCCTTTCGGCGCATAGTTCATGCCATCTTGCTTCTTCGTCATGGCGACTGCCCCTTTCGTGAATTAGCTGTTGCCCCCTGAGGTGATCGTATTCTCGCTAAAATTCTCGATGCTGGTCTTCTTCTCGTAAAAATAAGTTGCGTTCTGCAAGATCCCTTGCCGTGTATAAAAGGGACTATCCGGACCCAGCGGCAGCTTCACTGCTTGGCCGGTACTCGCGGATTGATATATCGCCGTAATCAGCTCCAGCGTCCTGCGGCCTTGTATGCCGTCGACCAGGACGGGCGTCCCATGTTCAATCGCATTCAGCACGTCTTGAATTTGGCCGCGGTGACCTTCATGCGTCAGCTCCGGTTGCTCGTCGTAAGCCTGCTGTATTTTCGCCTCCAGTTCTACATCCGGCTCAGGGAATCCATTGGGCTTCGATAGCGAAGCAGCTACTTTCCACGGTGCAGATACCCGCGCATGCTTCCCCTGGAAAATCAACTGCTGCTCCTGCCCGTGATGCACGACGGAGCTGGTGAGCTGAGCCAGGGCCCCATTATCGTAGCGGGCGATGGCGATCGAGATGTCCTCCACCTCGGCGTTATCATGGGAGGTGTTGCTCATCACGGCAGTGATCTCCGCCGGCATACCGTTCATCCATTGAAAAATATCGATATGATGCACTGCATGATTCAGCGTGCAGCCGCCGCCTTCCTTCTCCCAGGTACCTCTCCACCACAGATCATAGTAACAGTGGCCTCTCCACCAATAAGAGTCGACTTGCGCGTGTACGATCGGCCCCATCAGCTTCGTGTCCAACACCTTTTTCAGCTTCATCATAGGGGTTGTGAATCGGTTCTGTGCGACGACGGATAATATCTTTCCGCTCTGTTCTGCGGCTTCGTTCATCCGATCACATTCCTCCAGTGAAGAAGCCATCGGCTTCTCCACAATCACATGCTTGCCCGCATTCAAAAAGGCGATCGCTGTCTCCGCGTGAGTATACGGCGGGGTGCATACGGAGACCAGGTCGATGTCGCTGCGCTGGAGCAATTCGGAATAGTTGGCATAGATGTCTACATCCAACTGAAATTCATTTGCCCTTTGCTGCGCCTTCTCTGGATAAATATCGCAGATCGCCACGATCCGGCACTGCTGCGGAAACTGTAAATACGCTTGAATATGGGCCGGGGATATCGCACCAGCCCCAATCACGGCTACATGAATCATTTGGGTTCCCTCCCTAGCATGGATGGGAATCGGGCCTTTCCGAGAACTCTCCGAAAGGCCCGATTCCGTATCTATTACTTCTTGTAGAACTCGTCGTAAGCCGCTTGTTTTCCTTCCATGACGGCTTTACCGCCCATGGCCATGTATTCCTCGACCTTCTGGTCATAGACCTTGTCGAATTGATCAGGTTTGGCCGTGACGATCTTCGCGAGCATTTCTTTTTCGAAATCCTCTAGAATTTTGGCATATTTAATCTCAGCATCCACCGCGATGTCTACACGAGGCAGGGTATATCCGTCATTCGTTCCGACTTGGATACTCTTGACGGTGAAATCTTTGAAGTCAGGATCGAAGGCGTTGGCGGCAATGTTCTTGTTAGGATCTTCGGTAGAAATGTATTTGCCGTTCAGGATGATGCAGTAATCGTAATAGTTGTACAGCAGGTTTTGAGCTTCCGGCGTATTCAACAGCAAAGGCAACCCGTCTTCGCTCATTTCGTACGAGACGCCTTCCTCCCCGTTTTGCAGCACGAGAATGTTGCTTGGGTCGGCCATCCAGTTCAAATATTTCACAGCCGCCTCTGCGTTTTTACTTGTCTTCGGAACCATGATGTACGCGCCAATCGGTTCATACACTGGCTTCGGATGCTTCCCGTCCGGAGTCGAGAACGGATCGATCGCCTCCAGTACCGCGTCCGGATTGTTCGCTTTCAAGTTGGCATAGTACCCGTTATAAACCGGCTCATTGGTGTTCGGCGTGCCGGCCCCGGCAATGCTGTTCACGACCTGTTGGGCAAAAGCTTGGCTGAAGTCGTCGCTAAGTGCGAAGTCCGGATCAATCAGCCCTTCATTATACATTTGGTTCAGCAGTCGGTAACCGTCTTTGCTCCCCGGTTGCAGCCATCTCGGTACCGCGTACAAATCTCGATCCGTGATTTCATCCCATTTCCAGAAGGAGTTGACGAGAGGCATCATGTGGAACACGTCGATGTAGCTGTAAGGGATGACCTTGCCGCCCGTCTTGCCGGGATCCTTCTCTTTAAAGGCGCGCATGGCATTCACAAATTCCTCCGTCGTTTGCGGGAGCGGAAGGTTCAGTTGATCGAGCCAGTCCTTGCGAATGAACGTCGTGCTTTGAGCTTGAATTACGCGCAGTGCCGGAATGACATATTGCTTCCCTTCAAATACGCCGTAGGGGAGGGAAGGCTCCAGCACTTTCTTTAAGTTGGGGCCATATTGATCGATGAGTGGTCCCAGGTCAGTTAGGCCTCCGCTTTTCACGTAGTTTTGCACGGTAGGCTTGCTGTACGTGAATACAATGTCCGGAGCGGAGCCCGAGGCCATCAGAACGTTCAGCTTATCGACCTCTTCGGCACGCGGCACCGTCACGAATTCAACGTCGATGTTGTTCGGGTCGCCAAAGCTCTTCTGGATGTATTGGGTCATGAAGTTATCCGTAATTGGCGGTTCCCCAGCTGGCGTATTGTTGCGGTCAAACAGCTCCACCTTTAAGGTAATGCGTTCCCCCTTCGGTGCGGATTCCTGGGAACTGTTCGTCGCTGCGGAATTCCCGCCGCTGTCCTTTCCGTTTCCGCTGGATGAGCTGTTGCTTCCTCCGCCGCAGCCTGCTAAAGCGAAGCTTGCGGCCATGACCAGCGCCACTAAGGCGAACATCGAGGAGCGAAATGGTTTGCGCATGGTGTTGCCTCCCTTTTGAATTGGTTTAAATATAGTGACCTTCGGCTTGGAGGCCGAAGAGCAGCTATCCACATCGGGCTGCTTCCTGCCAAGCAGGGGGGAAGGACCTATCCTTTAATGGCCCCCTGCAACATGCCGGAAATGAAATATTTCTGCAGCCAAGGGTAGACCAGCAAGATTGGCACGGTAGCAAACATAATGCTGGCTGACTGAATGCCTTGAGGAATCGGCGTCGCGGCATTAAAGCCTTCCTGCGCCGTGGCATCGTTCACTTGGCTGTTGATGACCATTTGATAAAGCTTGAGCTGGAGCGGGTACAAATTTTTATCATTGATGTAAAACAGAGCGTCCTGAAACATGTTCCAACGGTCCACAGCGGAATAAAGTCCGATGGTCGCAAGAATCGGCAGCTGTAGCGGCAGTACGACCTGAAGCAGAAAGCGGAAATGGCCGCAGCCGTCCATCCATGCCGAATCCTCCAGTTCATGGGGAACGCCGGAGAAGGAAGTTCTCATAATAATCAGCAGGAACGCATTAATCATTAGAGGCAAGATGAGCGACAGGGGCGAATTGAGCAGGCCCAGCTCTTTGATCAGCAAGTAATTGGGGATGATCCCCGGGTTAAAAAACATCGTGACAATGATCAGCCCAAACATCACGTTTCGGCCTCGGAAGTTTCTCCGGCTTAACGCATACGCGGCCATAATGGTCATCACCAAGGCGACCGCCGTATAGACGACGACCAGTATCACCGTCAGCAACAGGGACCGCATCATGGAGCTGTCCCCGAATACGGCGGAATAGGAATGGAAGTTCCAGTCCACCGGCCACAGGAATACCTCCCCGGACATAATGGCCCGGTTGCCGCTGAAGGATAAGGCAAAGATATGGATCATCGGCAAGACGCAAAACAAGGCAAATAAGCCGATGAACACGATGACGAACGTATCGATCACTTTATCAACCGGATTCCGGATCACGCTTCGCTCCCTCCTTGACTAGAAGATGCCTTGCTGGTTTACTTTTCGGGATATGAGTTCGGCCGTGAGCAGCAGAATCAGCCCGATGACCGACTGGAACAATCCCACGGCGGTCGCCAGCGCAAATTGAGCCGATTGAATGCCCACCGTGTACACATAGGTGCTGATCACCTGAGCGACATCCATGACGTAGCCGTTCTGCAGGGCATACGGCTGCTCGAAGCCGATATCCGCCATATGGCCGATCTGGATAATAAACAGCACTACGATCGTAGGCTTAATCCCGGGGAGCGTAATATGCCAGATTCGTCTCAGCCGGCTGGCTCCATCGACCTCGGCAGCTTCATAAAGCTCCTTATTGATGCTTGTAAGCGCTGCCAAATAAAGGATCGTTCCCCAGCCTGCATAGTGCCAAACCCCGGCTCCCGTGTAGGTTAAAATCCACAGTACCGTGTCCTCGAGGAACGGGATCGGTCGGCCGCCGAGGCTCTTGATGAACTCGTTGACGCTGCCCGTATTGGTTGCGAGTAATTGAAGCACCATCCCGCCGACAATGACCCAGGAGATGAAGTGGGGCAAATACAGCAAGGTTTGGCTGACGCGTTTGTACCAATGAACCCGCAGCTCGTTCAGCATAATCGCCAGGATAATGGGAACCGGGAACGTTAGCAGAGAGAAGACGTTAAGCATCAACGTGTTGCGCAGCGCCTTGTAGAATTGCGGCATCGCAAAGATCTCGCGAAAGACGTCCCATCCGACCCACTCACTGGCCCAGATCCCTTGAAAAATGTTGTAGTCCTTGAAAGCAACCACGACGCCCGCCATTGGAATGTACTTAAATACGATAAAGAACGTCATCGGCAATAGCATGAGCAGATACAGTGGCCATTGCCGTTGGAAGGCAGCCATGCTGTTCCGCCGTTTGACGGGGAGCGGGGCACGGGACTGCCTGGTTTCCGTTTGCATCGGCATCCTCCTTTCGGGTGGTAAGTGCATGGCTTGGTTGCTGCTTACTATACAACAGGGGGAAGCGGGGGGAAATTCTCCTTTTTTGGGGGCTTCTTCTCTTTTTCTTGCGGGGGGTTTCACCTTTTTTATATGACTAACCTTAATTAATATCGGGGGCTGGAAGGAGGCGGATCGGCAAAAAAAATCATCCCAGAAAGGGAAGAACCCTCTCTGGGATGACTGGATTGCTCCCAATTCATGAGGGGGCGGCTTACGGTGCTCCGCCGTTGTGCTTCTGATAAGCCAGATGCTTCTCTTCACGAACCTGCTGTCCGCCGATAGATAAATACTCCGCAACTTCCTCGTCGTAAACGGCATCAAACGCTTCCGGAGACGCGGTAATGACCTTCACGAAAATTTCGTCGTTCTTCTCATTTAAAGCAGCGGCATATCGAATTTCGGAAGGCAAAATCGCATGAATGCGCGGGGTTTCGATCCCATCATTCATCCCGTATTCCACGCTCTTGCGCGTAAACTCTTCAAAGCGCTTGTTGTTCGCATTGGCTTTCAGATTTAAGCGTTCGTCCTGGCTGCTGACATATTTCCCATTTAAAATGATGCAGTAGTCAAAATAGTTAAATAACAAACGGTTGGCATCCTCGTTCTCCAGCGTCACCGGCACGCCGTCTTCCATCCGGTAGGTCACGCCTTCCACGCCGTTCTGCAGTGTAATAATATTCTCCGGCTGTGCCATCCAATTTAAATATTTCATCGCCGCTTCGGCGTTTTTGCTCGTTTTTGGAACCATGATGTACATGCCCGTATCTTCCAGTATCGGCTTCGTCTTCTTGCCGTTGGCGCTGGTGAAGGGATCGATTGGCGTTAGGATGGCATTGGGGTCATTCTTTAACAGTTCAGCCAGATATCCCATATAAACAGGCTCATTTGTATTGGGGGATGCGGCTCCAACGCGACCGTTCACCAGGTCTTTCTGAAATTGTTGGGCGAACCGGTCCAAATGGAATTCGGGATGAATCAACCCCTCGTGATACAGACGGTTCAGGAATCGGAACGCCTCCTTGTTCCCGGGCATCGTCCAACCCGGCTCAGCGTATAAGTCCTCCTCGGTGATCTGGTCCCAATCCCAAAACGAGTACTGCAGCGGGGCAGTATGGTAATAATCGATTTGACCGAAAGGATAGATGACCTCTCCGGTCTTCTGCAACCGATTCTTTTTAAACACTTGGAGCGCCCGGTAAAACTCCTCTGTCGTTTCCGGCAGGGAGAGTCCAGCTTCGCGGAGCCAATCCTCACGGATAAAGGTCGTGGTTCGGGCCGTCAGCACCCGCTTTGCAGGAATCGCAAACTGTGTTCCTTGCATACGTCCATAACTCAAAATCTCTTCCCCGAGGAGCTCCTTCAACCTGGATCCGTACTGGTCCAGCAGAGGCGATAAATCGGTCAATTTCCCTTGGGTGTAGAAATTGTAGACGGTCGGCAGATCATAGGTGAACACGATATCCGGCGCTTGATTAGCGGCCATTAACACCTGCAGCCGCCGGACCTCCTCCGCCCGAGGGATGGTGACAAATTCGATCTTAATCCGTTCCGGATTTCCGAAATGCTCCTGAATGTACTGCGTCATCCGATTATCGGTAATCGTGGGGGCGCCGATCGGTTTATTGCTCCGTTCGAACAGTTCAATACGAAGTGTTGTCCAGCTATCATGATTGGCTGTGAATTCGTCTGATTCCAAGTTTGGGAGAGGGCTGGCAGCCCAACCCAGCAGATTCGGATCCCCAAATCCGCTGCAGCCCGACAGGACGCCCAGAATAACGATGAGCGCCAGCTTTGATAACCACAACCTCAACAGGGGCATGGCGAACCCTCCTTCCTCGTTGGGAACACAGTTTTTATGTCTTTTACGTTGCGCGGTGCATATTGCGGTACTCTCCTGGCGGAATGTCCTGAAATTTCTTGAATGCGCGATAAAAGGAATTCACGTTCTGGTAACCGCTGTTGATCGCCACCGACTGGATCGAGTCCTCCGTTTCCAACAGGAGCTGCTTCGCTTGCTGCATCCGGACCTTCAAGACATAGTCCACAAATTTCTCCCCAATTTCCTCCTTGAAAATCACACTTAAGGCGCTGGGCTGCAGGTTCAAATAGTCGCTGACTTGAACCAGGGAGAGGCCGGGGTCGGCGAAATGCGCATCGATGTAATGCTTGGCCTGCATCGCCAAGCTATGATGTCTGCGGGCTTGCCGGTCTTCCTCCACGCAGGCTTCGAACTGATTCATGAGGCTCATGAACTGTTCTTGAAATTCTGCCAGCGTCTCCACCGTTTCAGCTAGATTAGCGAACCGCTCTTGATACTCGCTTTTCCAGCGCGATTGGATAGGGGGGGACATGGCCAATACGACCTGGTCCATCCGTTTAAGGAACGCCTGAGCGAACTCCACCATATCCCGCTTGCGGAATTGCATTTTACTGAGTTCGCCCAAGACTTGGGTTAGTTTCGCCCGCCATTCGCTATCATTCATACGGAAGGACTGGGCGGCATAATCCAATGCTTGTAGATACGCATATCGGTCCAGATTTAGAATGCCTGCGCTTCGCCGATTATCGATGATGGAATGAATACCTAGTACCGTCTTCAGCTCCACATTCTCCACCGCGTTCCGATAGGAATCAGCGAGGGTCTCAATCGAGGTTGAATCGGCTCCGATGCCGATCGTCAGCGTCAGCTCCAGATGCTGATGAATCCATTTTTTAAATTCCTCTGCATAGGTGATGGTCGCTTGGGTGCTGTGTGAATCGGCGGTGTGATGTACGACAAAGGCGATGCGATGCGGCTCCATCCAGGCATGCCAGACGAAGACATGATGGCTTTGGCCTAGATCGCGGAATGCGCTTTCAACAATGAACTTCAGCAAGTTCTGGTCTTTGACCTTGTACCTATCTGTAAACTCGGCATATCGGTCCAGTTCGGCTACCATCACGCCTAACCGGTCATAGGGAGCAGACAAATTAAACTCGGTCAGTCGCTGCTGGAATTCTTCATCCGTTAACACGAGATGACCCGCTAACAGATCATGAAACAATCGTTGTTGCCGCAACAAGCTGTCTTCCTTGTGCAGGTTCTCGTAATCCAGCGATCGCTTCAAGAGATGGTCCAGCGCCATTTCGATGAAGGTGAACTCATTGTTTGCCCCTTTAATGCCCAGCTCCTCACTTTTTCGGTTCGAGAATTGGCTGACCTTTTCCGTGATCGATTGGATCGGTTTGTAATGAATGTGAGTGATGATAGTAAATCCGATCAGCGCCAGCAAGATCAAGATGATCCAAATGACCATCCACGCGTTGGAGAAGAGGGACAACCAGTTGTAGCCCTGATCATGAACCCCCTCTGACACATAGGTCCAGCCGGTATAATCCGATTGAACTTGAATCGGGTTCATGGCCGTCACTTGATCCGGGGATGGCGAAGCAGCATCAATTAGTCTCACTCGATTGTAATCGCTTTCACCAAAGGAATTAAGGTATTCCATAAAAGAGCGCTGATATACGTTGACCACCAGTGCTCCGCGCATATCGTCTCCGGTATATACAAATTTCACCAGGGAGACCACCTGCTGGGCTTCCTCCTCATGCGGCGAGTAAGCGAATGAGCGTGGATTAAACCATCCTGCCGCTTCCTTTCTGCCGTAGTTGGCTGCCAGAAAGTCTGCATCCCCAAATGAACGGAGCGAATAGGACCCCAAATCCGAAATAATTCGTTGCTCGGCTTCATTGTAAATGTAAATGGTGTTGGCAAAAGGCAAAGTTAAGCTTAGGTCAATCAGCTTTTTCTGCAGTAAGAAGTCATCTAATGCATCTTGCGAGGTGTTGGCGAAGTAGTCCTGAATCTCGCTGTCCATGAGCAGCTTACTGACGACATTGCGCTCGATCAGCATGAGATTCGCATCCGCGTGAAAGACGATCCGATCAAGGATCGCTTTGTTGGTTTCCAAGTATTTTCGCTCGGAAGCATTGTTGAGGGCTAAGAAAATCACGAAGATCATGGAAGAAATGATCACGAAGAAGATCGGAGCATAGGAAAGAATCGTACGGTAATACCAGTTCATTCGCATAACCAACTCTCCCAAACCGTTTCGTTTATTATAAGAGATCCCATTCCTGTTGTTAATTCACAATTTATTTCAAATTCTCATTTTTTTATTTGTTGCAGGAGCGTAAAGCTTACCATCTTGACTTAAGATCTTTTGCTCTGGGAGGGAAGGATGGAGTATTATAATTCTCATATTTAGGGAAAGGCGGAGAACACATGGAGGAACTAACAGAACAGGAAGGATATATTGATGTTCCCGGGGGGAAAGTCTGGTTCGTTCGAGTAGGAACCGGCTCCAAGACACCGCTGGTTGTATTGCATGGGGGTCCTGGAGGGACACATCATTCCTTGAAAGCCGGTCTTCAAGATCTGGCGGATGAGCGGCCGGTTATTTTCTATGATCAGCTGGGCTCGGGGAACTCGGAGCGGCCAGGTGATCCTTCACTCTGGCAGCTCGATCGGTTTGTTGAAGAGCTGGAATGTGTGAGACAAGCATTAAATCTGGATGAAATTCACCTTCTGGGGCATTCGTGGGGAACGATGCTGGCTGCCACTTATTTAATAAAACGGAAGCCGAAGGGCGTGCGAAGCATTACCTTTTCCAGTCCATGCTTAAGTGCGGAACGCTGGAAACGGGATGCAGATGTTCTGATCTCCAAGCTGCCTCAAGAAGTCCGTGAGGCGATTGTTCGCAATGAAGAACGAGGGACCACCGACTCTGAGGAGTACCGAAATGCGGTTGACGAATATTACAAGAGGCACTTAATCCGGATTGATCCTCTTCCGGAAGTGGTCATTCAGAATCGGGCAAAATCCAATTCCGAAGTATATCTGACGATGTGGGGACCTTCCGAGTTCTGTCCGACAGGGAATTTGAAAACCTTTGATTGTACTTCGGAGTTGAATCAGATTGCGATTCCTGCATTGTTTGTCTGCGGGCGCTATGATGAGGCTACCCCCGAATCGACTCAGTATTATCAATCGCTTGTACCCCATTCGCAATTTCATGTGTTTGAAAATAGTGCCCATTACGGTTATTTGGAAGACTCGGATGAGTATAAGGCTTTGTTGAGAAGCTTCACGAATAAGGTTGAACTCAGCCTCATGTGAACGATAGCGCATGCAGCCCGGCTCTAGAGAGGGCTTGGGCTGCTCTTTTTTGCTGCTCTTGTTACGGACAACCGCAGAGGATTGCAAACCCGCGCCACGATGCGGTTTTTACGGGGACAGAGAAGGAAAAATGTACGCTAGGCGACCCAGGAGTACCCTATCCAATCGAGGTGAACCTCGATATGCTGGGATAGAAGGGGCGCTCCATGCCGCTGGACAGAGAAATACGCAGTAGATATAATGATGAAACGAAAAAAGCGGACGGCTCGGCCGTTATATGAGAGCGCTACCAAAAAAGATGGGGGGTCATCCCATGCTTCGGCGGGTACATCTCGTACCGGACTTCCATTTCGGTAACAGAGTCGATCTCGATTGAGAACAGCGTCATCCAGCTGGAGAAGAGCCAAGAGCTGCTCGAGCACCGGATGGCGGAAGTGGAGGGGATGACTCGGCAGCTGGCGATCAGCCAGGAGATTAACGCCTTGATGAACGACCGAGGTACGGAGAGGGATGTGTACGGCATCTGGAAGGCGATGCGCAACGTGCTGACGTTTGGGCAAACCAACGATTTTTTGCAAAATTATTTCATCTATCTGGCGAATTATAATTTGATTATCACCTCCGGGTCGTCCTACCGGCCAGAGCATTATTATGAATATTTTCATTACGACAATCTATCGTTTGAGGAATGGGAGCAGCAGGTGTTGGGCCAAACTCACCGCAGCGAAATCAAGCCGCTGACCCCGTTCATCCAACGCGATGTGAAAACTTCTGTGATCACCTACATGCAGTCGCTGCCGCTGGACAGCTTTAACGATACGTCGCCAGCGATTGTGGTCGTTCTGATCGACCAGAAGACGATGACCGGGCTGTTATCCGGCTTAACGGAGCAGAGTGGCGGGTGGGTTCATATCTACGACGCCAAGGGCAATACGATCTTCCTTCAGGGTGAAAAGGTGCCGGATATCACCAAGCTGCACGCTGATCCGAAGTTTGATGAGAACAAGACGAGTCAATTTTATGGTGATGATCTCGTGATCACCACACGATCGGATAAGAACGGCTGGGTGTACCAAGCCGGCATCCCTCGCAGCACGCTAATGGAGAAACCTGACCAGATCAAACGGATCTCCTGGATGATTACCGGCGGCGCAATGTTGATCGGATTGCTGGTGGGCTTGTTCCTGGCTTACCGCAACAGTCTTCCAATTAATCGCTTGATCGGCGTGATGAAGGAGCAGTTTGGCAAGGATGACGATACAGGACGTAACGAGTTCGACTTCCTAAGCGGGAACATCGCCGGCATGATTACGAAGAACAAGCTGCTGGAGACGGAGCTGCACCGCCAGCTTCCGCTGGTGCGTGACGCTTTCCTGAAGCGGCTGATTGCCGGGGAATTCGAATCGCGGGAAGAGATCGTCTCTGCGGCGGCTCAGGCTGACATCCCGCTTCGGCAAGGCGAAGGCTATGTGGGGATACTGCAGATCAACGGATACGCTGGCATGGATACCGTTGAGGTTCTAAATGAGCTGAATGCCGCAAGGCTATTGATGAAGCAAACGATCACCGAGCTTGCAGGGCCGATGCCGATGACCGATTTGGGGTCGGACAAAATCGTCCTGTTGTTCTTCTGCGAGGCGGATCGCCTGCCAGGACCGGCGGAGGAAGAGCGGATTACTACGCTGATGGAGGAGCTGGTCCAGCATGTGTTCGCTGAGTATAAAATCTCGATGCAAGCGGGATTTGGCGAAGCCTTTGCGAGCGTCACGGAGGTTGGCCAATCCTTTGACCAGGCGAAGCAGGCGCTGGAATATGCGGTATATCTGAACAAGAAAGGCATTCTGTGGAGCCATGAAACGCAAAGTACAAACACAACGTACTACTATCCGCTTGATACGGAGCACCGCCTGATCAGCACGATCCGCGCTGGGGAGTTGGAAGAAGCCCAGAAGATTATCGATGCGATCATCGCGCAGAATTTAGAGCAACGCGAGCTGTCGGTGGAAATGAAAAACCAACTCGTCGGGGAAATCAAGGGGACATTCCTTAAGCTGCTGGATCAGAAGATCTTCCTGGAATCCCCGCTGTTCGAGAGCGTGAAGCAGCGAATCATGGACATCAGCCCTACGGTCCCGCTGGAGACGATTCAGCAGGAGATCCATGGGATCATGCAGGAGTTGTGCAGCTTTATCGCCAATAAGAAGAAGGATTCGCACGCCCAACTGATCAAACAGATCTATGAGTATACAGCTGAAGCCTATTGCGATCCCGATCTGACGTTATATCGGGTTGCAGAGCACGTGGAACGACCGGAGAAATACATCTCCCAGCTGTTTAAAGAAGTGACCGGAGTGAATTATTCCGATCATCTGATTAAAGTGCGGATGGATCAGGCCGCATTGTTGCTGAAGGAGAGCAACTATACCGTTGATGAAATTGCCGCCCGGGTGGGGTATAACAGTTCCCACTCATTCCGGCGGGCTTTTAAACGATTAACGGGAGTTTCCCCTAGCGCTTACAGGCAGTCCTTTCAGGACTGATCCCAAGCGGCCTCACGATTCATCCCGGCTTTCACAGCGACCGTACCTTCCAATGGGAAGGGGGCGGTCGCTGTTTTTTATTTGCGGAATCATGGCTCCCGTACCGAAGAATGTTCCCTCAAAAACGGGAGAACTGTACGCCAAAAGACGGAAGTGTACCTGTTCAATGCCGCCAAACATGCCCTATGATCGACTCAACGAGAAAACGCTATCATATCCATCAAGGTGCTTACCAAACGTATAGGGGGAATTGTTCTGGAAAAACAACTTGCTTTCAAACCGGATTACGTCCCGGACGCCAAGCGCAAGGCCAGCTACTGGCGGACCGCACGCAGAAATATCAAGAAGCACTGGCAGCTGCATCTGCTGGTCATTCCTCCCATTTTGTTTTTTCTAATTTTTAAATATTACCCGATGCTGAATGCGGTGCTGGCGTTTAAGGACTACAACGTGATCAAAGGGATCTGGGGAAGTCCGTGGGTAGGGTTCAAGCATTTCCAGCTGTTCTTTGAAAATCCACAGTTTTGGACGTTGGTGAAGAACACAATTTTTCTCAGCGGTTATCTCATTCTTGCCGGATTTCCGATTCCGATCATTTTGGCGTTAATGATCAATGAAATTCGCGCCGGCCGCTTCAAGAAATTCGTGCAGCTGGTTTCCTTTGCACCGTATTTCATTTCGACGGTGGTTATGGTGTCGATTATTATGCTGTTTCTTGCCCCTCGGCTCGGCTTTGCCAATGTCGCTCTCAATTACTTCGGGTTTGAGTCCATCAATTTCCTGGGGGAACCGGGGATGTTCCGCTCGATTTACGTCTGGTCGGACATTTGGCAAACCGCCGGTTATAACGCTGTGATCTATCTGGCTGCTTTGGCGGGAGTTGATCCAACCTTGTATGAAGCGGCGAAGGTGGACGGCGCTTCGCGGTTTCAAAAAATTCGCCACGTCGATTTGCCAGGTATCGTACCAACCATCGTCATCATCCTGATCCTGAACGTCGGCAACGTCATGGCGCTCGGCTTCGAGAAGGTGTACCTGCTGCAAAATCCGCTAAACCTGGTGAATTCCGAAATTATCGCAACCTACGTTTATCGAATCGGCCTGCTGAATGCGAACTACAGCTTCGCCACTGCGGTTGGTTTGTTTAATTCCATCATCAATCTCGTTCTGCTGCTGACTGTTAACGGATTGGCCAAGCGGCTGACGAAGAGCAGCATCTGGTAGGAAAGGAGTTAGGATATGGCAGCTATAGCAACCTCAAAGCGAAGAATCAAAGAATCAGCAGGAGACCGGATATTTCTTGGCTTCATCTACGTGATCCTGACCCTGCTCGTCATCATTGTGCTTTATCCGCTCATCTATATCATCAGCAGCTCCATCAGCTCTCCGGCGGCGGTTACGTCGGGCCGGGTCTGGTTGTGGCCGGTGGACCTGTCGTTTAGAGGCTTTGAAGAATTGTTTCGCAGAGGTGAGGTGATCACCGGCTACCTGAACTCGATCTTTTATACAACCGCCGGAACCCTGATCAGTGTCACGTTGACCATCATGATTGCCTATCCGCTGTCACGCCGTTCGTTCTTCGGACGAAACGCGTTAATGATGTTTATTACCTTCACGATGATTTTTAGCGGGGGCTTGATTCCGACTTATATGGTGGTGAAGGGGCTGAATCTAATCGATACGCGCTGGGCCCTTCTGATCCCCAATGCGATCTGGGTCTGGCAGGTGATCATCGCCCGCTCCTTCTTCCAGACCTCGATTCCCGAGGAGCTGCTGGAAGCAAGTGAAATCGACGGCTGCAGCGATCTGAGGTTCATCTGGAGCGTAGTGCTGCCGTTGTCGAAACCCATCATTGCCGTACTCGTGCTGATGTATGCAGTTGGGCAGTGGAACGCTTATTTCGATGCGTTGATTTACTTGAAGTCGGCGGATCTGTTCCCGCTGCAGCTGATCTTGCGAAGCATCATTATCCAGAACAACAGCGGCAGCAACATGGATGCGATCGCCATGGTCGAGAAGCAGCAGTTGGCTGAATTGCTGAAATACTCGTTAATTGTGGTGGCCACGCTGCCGGTGCTGATCATTTATCCGTTTGTGCAGCGCTATTTTGTTCAAGGGATGTTGGTTGGTTCAGTGAAAGGCTGATTCCTGCTCCTCCATAAAGTAGCGGTTGCGCCAAAAGGCGGCGGACTTCATGATAGAAGGAGGTGATGCTCTCGATTGGCACCATGAGAGTTGCAGAAGGGAAACGAATGACATCTATACAAAAAGGGAGCGATCAAATTTGAAAAAAACCCTGCTTAGTATGTTCATGCTGGTTCTAGCGGTTACGCTGGTCCTCAGCGGCTGTTCGGGGAAAAATACAGAGAGCTCGAACAGCGCCCAAGGCAACGGCTCGTCCGGCGGCGCCGAATCCACGAAACCGGTGGAAATCAGCGTGTTCGCTGTTCAGGAATCGGGCATCGACATTCCGACCAACAAGTTTACGAAGTTTTTGGAAGAGAAGTTTAACATTAAATTTAATTGGCAGATTAACCCGTCTGACGGCGCGAAGGAGAAACGCCAAATTTCATTGGCGAGCGGCGATTACCCGGAGGCTTACCTGTTGACGGCATATATCGATGAGTTCTCTCAAGCGGATGTACTTAAATACGGCCAGCAAGGGGTGTTGATTCCGCTGAACGACCTGATCGATAAATATGCCCCTAACATTAAAAAGGCCGTGGAAGAAACGCCAGAAATGAAAGCGCTGTACACAGCTCCGGACGGTAATATTTACGGGCTTGGCGCTTATACGGAGTGCTTCCACTGCTCTTATCCGAACAAAATGTGGGTGAATACCGAGTGGCTGAAGAAGCTGAATCTGGAAGAGCCTAAAACAACGGAAGAGTTCAAAGCGATGCTGCAGGCGTTCAAAACTCAAGATCCAAACGGTAACGGCAAAGCCGACGAAGTGCCGCTCAGCGGTTCCATTGAAGACTTTGGCGTACGTATCGTGCCGTATCTGATGAATGCCTTCGTATATGACGACGACCGCAACTACTTAAATCTGGAGAATGGGAAGGTCGTCTCGGCAGCGATCAAGCCGGAATGGAGAGAAGGTTTGGCTTATATCAAATCGCTGTATGATGAAGGGTTGATTGACCCGGGGGCCTTTACGTAAAACGCGGAAGCCTACAAGAAAATCGGGGAAAACGCAGATGCGGAAATTCTCGGTGCCGGGGCAGGTATGCATCCTGCGATCTTCATCAACATCGATCCGGGCAACTCGCGTTCCGCCCATTATAACCCGCTGGCGCCTTTGAGCGGGCCAAATGGGGTTTCGTATGCGACGCATGACAACGGCGGCGTCACCTCTGGGGCGAAATTCGTCATTACGAATAAGGCCAGCGAGGAAGCGCAAATCGCTTTGATTAAAGCGATTGACTACATGTACACGCCGGAAGGCCAAACGAATGCCGCCAGCGGCTTGAAGGGCATCGACTGGACCGATCCGGAGCCTGGGGATAAAGCGCTGGGCGAAAATGCAACGCCGATGGTCAAGCAAATCCCGATGAAGGAAGGCGAAGCACCGCGTAATGCAGGCTGGAGCGGCATGGGGCATTTCTATATGCCGAAGGAGTATCGCGACACTTGGGTTCAAGGTGAAGATATTTATGCTTCGGACGGCTATGAACGCAGATTGTACAACGCTACGCTCCTCTATCAGGGGCATGAGCCGAGTGAGATTTTCCCTATCTGGGCGATCTGGATCGATCCGAGCGAAATTGACGAAGCCAGCATGCTGCAAACGAACCTGAAAAATTATATTGAGCAGAGCCAACTGCAGTTCATCACGGGCAACAAGGATCTGAACAAGGATTGGGACGCTTATGTGAAAGGGCTGAAGGATCTGAAGCTGGATCGTTATCTGGAGATCCTGCAGAAGGCTTATGATCAATTGGCGAAATAATTAGATCCTCTCTGGTCGCATGATCGCGGCTTGAATCAAGGAAGCCGGCCTTTGGGCCGGCATTCCTTTTTTCTCAGCCCCCAAAAGGGACATTTTCCGGCATTATTTTTCCAAAACAGTGATAGATGGAGAGGAGCAGATGTGGTATGTTGAGCGAAGATAGGATAACGCCAGGACTAGCTTCTGAACACATGTGGGATACGCTCCGAATGGAGGTGCCCGAGGAGGATGAACCTACCTGTGATTGTGCTCTCCTTAAGTGATTATGGGGCTCGGCCGGATACGCAAGAGGATACGCAGCCCGCGATGCAGATGGCGCTGGAAGCCGCTATGCAAACAGAAGGGCCTGTTGTGCTGGAGGTGCCTTTGGGCCGGTATCATTTTTATCCGCAATCGGCGATTCGGGCTCCTTATCATGTCACCAATACCGCAAGTGAAGAGGAGCATTTCGATATTACGAAAACAATTGGGATGCTGCTGAAAGGACAAAAGCAGTTGACCATTAAGGGGAACGGGTCTCTGTTCATGTTCCACGGCAAGCAGACAATGCTGCTGATCGACGGCAGCAAGGACATCGTCATCCAGGACCTTCACTTCGATTACGCCCAACCGACGGTGGCAGAAATGACCGTGGTGCATTGCGAGCCTGAGGCGTGTTGGATGGAGGCGGTGGTGCATCCCGATTCGAGGTATGCTATTCAGGAAGGCCGACTGACATGGGTTGGTGAGGGCTGGCGCTTTCAGTCTGGGCCGATGCAGCTATGTGAACCGGCGGAAAATACAACCTGGCGGGTGGACAATTGGCTGGAGCGGAAGACGACCCTGGTGGAGGAAGTTGGTCCTGGTCGGATCAGGTTTTATTTTGACCGCGGTATACCTGAGGGATTGGCCCCCGGTCGCGTAGTTCAGATGCGGGATGGAATCCGTGATCAAGTAGGCGTCCTTGTCCATGAAAGTGCGAATATCACGTTCACAGGCTGCGGGTTTCATTTTATGCATGGGCTAGGGCTGGTGGGACAATTCAGCGAAAACCTCGTTTTCGAGCGCCTGGACCTGTCGCCAAGGGCCGAAAGCGGCCGGACGGTGGCCGGCTTCGCGGATTTCATCCATCTGTCAGGCTGCCGGGGGCAAGCGGTGATTCGGGATTGCCGGTTTGCCGGGGCACATGACGACGCGATTAACGTCCATGGGACCTACCTGCAAATTGTTGGCCGTCCGGCGCCTAATCAGCTGTTGGTAAGATTCATGCATCCTCAAACTTATGGGATCCCGGCTTTCCGTGCCGGGGACGAGATCGGCTTCGTTCATGCGGATACGCTGGTGACCTACGGGAGCGGCAGGGTGAGCGAGGTTCTGCGGTTAAACCCTCGCGAGCTGCTGCTTACGCTGGAGCAGCCAACCCCAAGGGAGATGAGGCCGCAAGATGTGATCGAGAACGTCACCTGGTCCCCGGAGGTGGAAATTACGGGCAACCTTTTCGCCCGTATTCCGACGCGCGGGGTGCTGGCTTCCACGCGGCGGCGAATCGTGATCCATGGTAACGTATTTGAAGGGATACAGATGAGCGCCATTCTTGTTGCGGCTGATGCGAGCTCCTGGTTTGAGTCAGGTGCAGTTGAGGAGATGGTCATCGAGGATAATCAATTCTTCGACTGCGGCAGCGAAACGCATGCAGTGATCACCATTGCGCCAGAGAATCGGGAGGTACATCCGGAGATAGCGGTTCATCGCGGAATTGCCATCGTGCACAATCGTTTCGAATCGGTGTGCGGCTTGCTGCTGTCCGCACGTTGCGTACAGGACTTGGTGTTTCGAGGGAACGAGATATCGCTGGCGTTCGCTGGGGAATTTGACCAGGGAAGTGTCGTCATCTTGGAGGCATGCCCGGATGCGGTGATCGCAGACAATGTGTTTCTTGGCGATGACGAGCAGGTGAAGAGTAAATAAAGATCTGGTAGGGGAGGAAAGCAAAAATGGAGCAAAACACTAGGCTACAGTACGACAGACCGGCTGCGGTCTGGACCGAAGCATTGCCGATCGGAAACGGACGCCTTGGCGCGATGATTTACGGCGGGGTGGAACGGGAAACGATCAGTCTGAATGAAGATACGTTGTGGTCCGGATATCCGCGCGATTGGAACAATCCTTCCGCCCGGCAGGTACTGCCTGAGGTAAGGAAGCTGGTCCGGGAAGGCCGCTACGAGGAGGCGGATCAACTGGGGCGCCAGATGCTGGGGCCATACACGGAATCCTATTTGCCGTTTGGCGATTTACAGCTGACCTTCGAGCACGGAGCCGCCTGTCGGAATTACCGGCGCACGCTGGATTTGGCAAACGCTGTCCACGTGACGGAATACAACGTTGGGGAAGTAAGCTATAAGCGTGAAGTCATCGCTTCCCATCCCGATCGGATCATCGCCATGCGGCTGACGTGCAGCCAACCGGGAGCGCTTGCTTTTCATGCACGACTCGACAGCCCGCTCCGCCACGATACTGCTGTGGAAGATGGGGCATTCGTGCTGCGGGGGACAGCTCCGGAACGGGTGGAGCCGAACTACGTGAGCGCAGATCGCCCGATCCGCTACGGCGATCCGGAAATCTCACCGGCGATGGCTTTTGAGGGACGACTGGCGGTTGCAGAAACCGACGGCCGGGTCAGCGCCCATGGGGACGGGATTCGCGTGCTCGATGCTACAGAGGCGGTATTGTATTTCAGCGCCGCGACAAGCTTTGATCGATTCGATCAAATCCCCGGTGCGGGGCGACCGGAATCGATTCCGGCGGAAGTGGCTGCATCTCGGGCCAAGGCGGACTTGGCTGGTGCATTGGGCAGCCGTTATCGGGAGATTCAAGCTCGGCATATCGAGGACTACCAAGCCCTGTTTAACCGAGTCAGCCTGCGGTTAGGGAAGACAGCAGCTCCGGAAGGACTGGACACGGAGCGGCGGATCGTCGAGTACGGAGCCGCTGATCCGGGGCTGGTCGAGCTGCTGTTCCATTACGGCAGATATTTGCTGATCTCCAGCTCCCGACCTGGGACGCAGGCGGCCAACCTGCAAGGAATCTGGAACGCGATGACTCGGCCGCCGTGGAGCAGCAACTGGACGCTAAATATCAATGCGGAAATGAACTATTGGCCGGCCGAGGTATGCAACCTGGCAGAGTGCCACTGGCCGTTGCTGGAGATGATCGGCAACCTGGCTGAGAATGGGGCGAAAACGGCCTCCGTCAACTACGGTACTCGGGGGTGGGTGGCTCATCACAACTCGGACATTTGGGGACAAACCGCCCCGGTAGGCGATTTCGGCGATGGCGATCCGGTCTGGGCGTTGTGGCCAATGGGCGGTGTCTGGTTAACCCAGCATTTATGGGAGCATTACGTCTTTGGCGGGGACGTCGCATATTTACATGATTTTGCTTATCCCATCATGAAGGACGCCGCGATGTTTGCCCTCGACTGGCTGATCGAAGACGAGTCCGGCTATCTCGTCACTTCGCCATCGACCTCGCCGGAGCATAAATTCCGCACGGCAAGCGGTGTAGCGGGGATCAGTGAGGGAGCCACCATGGATTTGTCACTCATCTGGGAGTTATTTACGAACTGCATTGACGCGGCGGGTGTGCTTGGCATTGATGAAGCGTTCCGCGAGGAACTGCGGCAGACCCGGGAGCGGCTCTTGCCGCTGCAGGTTGGGAAGTATGGGCAACTGCAGGAGTGGAGCCGGGATTTCGAGGATGAGGATGTCCATCATCGGCACACCTCCCACCTGGTGGGTGTCTATCCCGGCCGCCAGCTCTCGGTCGAGGAGACGCCGGAGCTGTTCGCCGCTGCGCGGCAAGTGCTGGAGCGGCGGGGCGATGAAAGCACCGGCTGGAGCCTAGGCTGGCGAGTTGCCCTATGGAGCCGGTTCGGCGACGGCGATCGGGCGCTGCGGCTGCTCGGCAATATGCTGCGGCTGGTGAAGGACGGCGAAACGGAGCGCTATAACCACGGCGGCGTATACGCCAGCCTGTTGGGCGCGCATCCGCCGTTCCAGATTGACGGCAACTTTGCCGCTTCGGCGGGCATCGCCGAAATGTTGCTGCAGTCGCACCGCCCCGCGCTGGTGCTGCTGCCCGCTCTGCCGGAGGCTTGGTCGGACGGCGAGGTCCGCGGCCTTTGCGCCCGCGGCGGCTTCGAGGTTAGCCTGCGCTGGGCGAACGGCAAGCTGGCTGAGGCCAAGATCGTGTCGACGCTGGGCCATGCCTGCCGTGTTCGGGTCGGCCTCAACGGAGGGACGCCGCTGACCGTATACCACGGCGGTGTGAAGGTGGCCGTGGAAACGATGGAGGATGGCGACCTCCGATTTGAGACGGAAGCCGGGGCAACATATCGACTGATCCCGGACGACCGGATGGCTGCCGGCGAGGCGGTGGCTCGGCCATGAAGGTGAATGCGGCGGAGCATGGCGCAACCAAGCTCTGGTATGACAAGCCGGCTGCAGGCTGGTCTGAGGGGCTGCCCGCGGGCATCGGGCGGATCGGCGCCGTCGTGATGGCCGCACCGGAGCGCGAGGTCTGGAACCTGACCGAATCGACCTATTGGTCCGGCCAAGCGGAGGAGGTTGGCGCCGCCGGGCTCGGAGGCACAGGCGGCGCTGGCCGCGATTCGCGAGCGGCTGTTCGCCGACGATTACGCGGGCGGCGAACAGCTGGCGAAGCAAACGCTGCAACCGCCGAAGCGAAACTTCGGCACCCATCTGACGTATAGTTACAACATAAGCAAGCCAATGAGGGGGAAGGGTCGTGTACCGTAAGTTGGTTGAATATTGTTTGTCCAAAAAAGGGGCGGTCGAGGAGTATCCTTTTGGCCCGGATACGACGGTCATCAAGGTCGGGGGCAAAATGTTCGCTCTGCTGCCTGTTACCGCCGATGATGAAACAGCAAGCATCTCGCTGAAATGTGACCCCATGATCGCTGCCAATCTCCGGGAACAGCACGAATGCGTGAAGCCGGGGTATCATTTGAACAAAAAGCACTGGAATACAGTCACCGCAGATGGCAGCTTGTCGATGGACGAATTGCAGGCGATGATCGACCACTCGTACGATCTGGTGCTCCGTGGAATGACGAAAGCCGCCCGTGAGGCAATCCTGATGCGCATCGGTGGATAAGGCCCGGCTTGCTCTGGCGTGCGGGAGGCTGCTTTCGGGCATCATTATCCCTTTGGAATACGGCGGTATTCGGTGGGGGAGTACCCCATAATCTTCTTAAATATTCGCGAAAAATAATACGGGTCGGACAAGCCGACCGCACCGGCGATCTCTTTGACGCTTAAGCCGGTGAGGTCCAGGAGCTGTCCGGCCCGTTGCATTTTCAGCCGCAGAAAATATTCGATCGGCGGAAGCCCCGCCTCCCGGTTAAACAAGTAGACGAGATGCTGTTTGGAGAGCCCCACCTGCTTCGCCAGTTCGGACAGCGTGAGGCTCTCTGTCAGCCGCTCGGTCATGTAGCGAACCGCTTCATCGAAATAGCGCTCGCGTTTGCGGTCCTGCGCCGACCGCTCGGCGCTGAGCCCAATGCTGCTAAGCAGGTGGCGCATCGTCTGCGCGACATGAATCTGCACGGGCAGGGCGTAGTACTTGTCATGAAGCAGACGGTAGCACTGTTCAAAATGCTCCAACAGCTGGGCATGTACGCTCAGCGGCAGCCGGACCGGGCCGCCCTGGTTCAGGCCGTAGGTGTGAATTAATGCCTGGGTATCCTCGCCTTGCAGGTGAAACCAGTAGATACTCCAGGGTTTATCGGCCGAAGCCCCATATCGGTGCGGCGTATGTGCGGGGATTACCGCCAGCTGACGCTCTGTCAGCGGGTAGCTTTGCTGCGTGTTGCCCGCCTCCTCGCTCCATTCCACCCATCCTTCGCCTTCCACACAGTAGATGAAGATATGAGCGTCCGCCCCCTCGGGCCGTTCCCGATAATGGTGCAGGGCGTTCGGGAAAAACCCGATATCGCTAACAAACAGCGGGCACGTCAATGTGGAGTTTTTCAGTTCCTTCAGCATATAGTCCGGTTGCACAAACAGTTTTTGCGACTCAAAACCGTCCGGCTTACGAATTTGTTGATCCATGCAAGTCACCCCCCCATATAAGAATATAGTCCATCATTCCCCGTTTTTCGTCAATTGGAATTCCTTCGGCACCGGGTTACATTGGGGTTACAACCGATTCAACCAATGACGGGGAGAAGGGGAGGATTTTTGAGATGAACGTTCAACAGCGGGAGGCGTCTGCCAAGGCGGCCGTTCGGGTCTGGGAAGAGGATAAGCTCATTCCGACGTATGGGGTTGGGGAGCCGGACAAGAACCCGATGTTTTTGGAAAAACGCGTGTATCAAGGCAGCTCCGGACGTGTGTATCCCTATCCGGTCATCGATAAGATTTACGACAAGAAGCGGGAGGTCAGCTATCGGCTGGCGATTTTGGAAAATGAGTACGTGCGGATCGAAATCATGCCGGAACTCGGAGGACGGATTTATCGCGCGCTAGACAAAACGAATAACTACGACTTCGTTTACTACAATCGCGTGATCAAGCCGGCGCTGGTTGGCTTGGCCGGGCCGTGGATTTCCGGCGGCATCGAGTTCAACTGGCCGCAGCATCATCGGCCGAACACGTTTGGCCCGGTCGAATATCGACTGGAGCAAAGGGAGGACGGCAGCGCTACCGTTTGGGTCAGCGAAATCGACCGTATGTACGGCACCAAGATGACGGCCGGGTTTACGCTTTATCCGGGGAAGGCCTATTTGGAGATCTCTGCGCAGCTCTACAATCGGACGCCGGAGCCGCAAACGTTCCTGTGGTGGGCGAACCCGGCTGTGGCGGTGAACGATCATACGCAGTCCGTGTTCCCGCCGGACGTTACTGCCGTCTTTGACCATGGCAAGCGCGATGTCTCACGGTTCCCGATTGCCACCGGCACGTACTACAAGATGGATTACTCGGAGGGTGTCGATATTTCTCGCTACAAAAATATTCCGGTCCCTACGTCCTACATGGCTTACAAATCCGACTTCAACTTTGTCGGCGGCTACGACCATGGCGTGCAAGCCGGTCTGCTGCATGTCGCCAATCACCACATTTCCCCGGGGAAGAAGCAATGGACTTGGGGGAACGGAGAATTTGGCCAGGCGTGGGACCGCAATCTGACGGATGAGGACGGTCCGTACATCGAGCTGATGACCGGGGTGTATACCGACAACCAGCCGGACTTCACCTGGCTCCAGCCGTATGAGGAGAAGTCGTTTAAGCAGTATTTTATGCCTTACAAAGACATCGGTGTTGTCAAAAATGCTTCCATCGAAGCGGCCGTTAACCTTGAAGTCGACGAGAAGGCGCGGACGGCAACGGTGCTGGCGTATGCAACATCCGATTATGAAGGGGCGGTCGTGGAGCTCAAAGGCGCACGCCGAACCTATGTATCGGATACCGTGCGGCTGTCGCCGGTGGCGACGTACAAAACCGTGGTCTCGCTGGATGAAGGCGATCAGCCACATGACTTGCGGGTGACGGTGTGCGACCGCGAAGGACGGCTGCTGATCTCGTATCGCCCGGCGAAACCGTCGATCGAACAGGTGCCGGAAGCCGCCAAGCCGCTGCCGAAGCCGGAGGAGCTGAAGACGAACGAGCAGCTGTATTTGGCGGGCCTTCATCTGGAGCAATACCGCCATGCTACGTTTGAGCCGGAGGCGTATTACTTGGAAGGCCTGAAGCGCGACGCCAGCGATATCCGCATCAATGTCGCTTATGGCACGCTGCTGCTGCGCCGGGGCCGGTTCGCCGAGGCGGAGGCGCATTTCCGCACGGCCGTGAAGTCGCTGACCTGGCGCAACCCGAACCCGTACGACAGCGAAGCGCTGTACCAGCTCGGGCTGGCTCTGCAGCTGCAAGGGCGAGACGAAGAGGCGTTCGCCGCCTTCTACAAAGCCGTCTGGTCCGCTGCCTGGCAGGACAGCGGCTACTATTCGCTGGCCGCGATCGCCTGCGGCCGCGGCAGCTATGCGGAGGCGCTCGAGTTGGCCGAGCGCTCGCTAATCCGCAATAGCCGCAACTATAAGGCGCGGCATTTGAAGGCAGCGCTGTTGCGGAAGCTCGGTCGGCCGGAGGAAGCGCTCGCCTACACGGGCGAGACGCTGGCGCTGGACCCGGCCGACTTCGGCGCCGCCAACGAGCGCTGGGCCGCGCTGCGGGCCTTGGGCGATGCGGCAGCGGCGGATGAAGTCCTGGCCGAGCTCCAGCGGTTGATGCGCGGTGACGCGCACAACGTCCTGCAGCTGGCCGCGGACTATCTCGGCTTCGGCCTGTATGACGAAGCCGTGCAGGTGATGCAGCGGATTGCGCCGGACGCAGACACGCCGGCTTACCCGATGCTGCATTACACCTTGGCCTACGCGTATGAGCGGACCGGCCAGGTCGAACTGGCCGTGCGCCATCGGCAGGCAGGCGCCGCCGCGCCGGCGGACTACTGCTTCCCGAACAGCCTGACGGACCTGCTCGTGCTGCAAAGTGCGATCGCGGCGAACCCGGGCGATGCGAAGGCGCATTACTACCTTGGCAACTGGATGTATGACAAGAAACGCCCGGACGATGCGATCGCTCACTGGGAGGCGTCCCGGGAGGTGGACGCCGGGTTCCCGACCGTGCACCGCAATTTGGCGCTGGCTTATTACAACAAGCGCCAGGATGTCGATGCGGCGCGGGAAGCGCTGGAGACGGCGTTCGCGTTGAATCCGGAAGACGCCCGCGTGTTTTTCGAGCTGGATCAGCTCTATAAGAAGCTGGGCCGTCCGGCGGCGGAGCGGCTTGCGGCGCTGGAACGTCACTTGGCGCTTGTGGAGAAACGCGACGATTTGTATCTGGAATACGTCACGCTGCTGAATACGTTAAGCCGCCACGACGAAGCTTTGCGGGCGTTGGAAGCTCGCAAGTTCCACCCTTGGGAAGGCGGAGAAGGCAAAGTGACCGGGCAGTACAGGTTCGCCCTTGTCGAGCTTGGGAAGCAGGCACTCGCGGCCGGGAATGCCGAGCAAGCGATCGAACGGTTGGAGCGGGCGCTCGTTTACCCGGAAAATCTCGGGGAAGGCAAGCTCGCCGGAGCGCAGGAAAACGACATCCTGTATTACCTGGGCTGTGCATTTGAGGGGTTGGGCCTGATGGAGCAGGCGATGCCGTATTGGCAGGCGGCTTCGCAAGGGCTGGAGGAGCCGGCCGGAGCGATGTACTATAACGATCAGCCGCCGGAGATGATTTTTTATCAAGGGCTGGCTTGGCGGAAGTTAGGCGTGGAGAAGGAAGCGAAACGTCGGTTTAACCAGCTGGTGGACTATGCCGAGAAGCATTTGTTTGATGAGGTGGAGTTCGATTACTTCGCCGTATCGCTTCCTGACTTCCTCGTGTTCGAGGACGACTTGAACCGACGTAACGTCATCCACTGCCGCTTCATGCGGGGTCTCGGCAAGTTGGGCCTTGGCCGGTCGGTGGAAGCCGCCGAGCAGTTCGATGAGGTGATGGCCCTGGAGCCCAGCCATCAGGGCGCGATGATCCATCGGCGGATGTGCTGATGGATTGCGGAGGGACTTTACAGACCCTGCGCTAACGCTTGCCACAGTGCTTATTTGGCTTAAAATGGCGAGTTTCAAATTCTAACGCTGACCAGCGTTCTTATGGGGGCGATTGAGCCCCCATTTTGCTCTAAAATGAGCAAATAAGGTGTCTGGTAAGCGTTAGAATTCGTACACCCGCTTTTTTGCCCAAATAGCGTTGTTCACAAGCGTTAGACAATCCAGCCCTCGCGGGAAAGAGAGCGGTCTGCGGCGAGAAGCGTCCCGCAGCCAGAAAGAATCTGTAGCGAGAAGGCATCCTGAAGCAAGAGTTCGTGCTGTTGCGAGAAAACCTCCTGCCTGCGAGAGATCGTTATATGGCAAAACGCACTCACAAGCCACACTCACAAGTTACATTCACAAGTCATAAGTCACAAATCACAAGTCGCATAAGTTGCGATGAGCAAACAGACACGTCGCAAAAGTCTCAACAAACAAATTACAAACGAAGTAAGTCACCAGTATCAAACAGTTAGCAGCAAGAAAGTACATCATTAGTTATTAATTAGTTACCCGTTACTCTACAACAGTCACTACGCAAGTTACACCACACACGCAACGCAATAAGTAGCAGATTTCCAGGGTAAGCACAAACATCAAATCAATGTTGGAGGAGGGGGCGACGGATGAACCAATGGCGAAAGACTGAAGTGGATGGTTGGGACGCTTGGGTCGGAGAAACCGAGCTTATAGCGGTGACCATCGTACCGGAGCTAGGTGGCAAGGCCGTATCGCTGCAGAATCGCAAGACAGGACGGGAGTGGCTGTGGAGGAGCGATAAGCCACTGGGAAACGAGGGCTACGGCTCATCCTTTGCCGCTGGCGACGGGAGTGGATGGGACGAAATGTTCCCAGGCATCAATGCCGGGGCCTATCCGCTGGCGCCTTGGCAAGGTCGAGCGATCCCCGACCACGGAGAGGTCTGGTCTCGGGCTTGGGAGCATCAGGCCACGAGCTCAGCCCTATCCTGCCGCATTGGCGGCGTACAATTTCCCTATGTCCTGGAGAAAAGATATACGTTCCCTGCAGCAGACACACTTCACATCGAGTACACTGTGACGAATCTGTCGGGCGCGCCTTTTGCCTTTCTATGGGCGACGCATCCGTTGTTGCAGGTACGAGAAGGTATGAAGCTGCACGTTCCGCCTGAATTAACGGAGATCGAGGTCTCCTATTCGGAGGAAGGCCGGCTAGGTGCGTTCGGATCCAAGCAGCTTTGGCCGCTGGCAAGCGGCGCAACCGGGGAACAAGTCGACCTGAGCACCGTGGAGTCCAACAACGGCCGATTCGCGGAGAAGTATTATTTTACTAGCCGGCTCGGGCCCGGCTCCGGGTACGCCGGAATCAGTGATCCCGCAACCGGTGAGGCGCTGATGTTCCGCTTCCCCGCAGACAAAGTGCCGTACTTGGCCATTTGGGCCAACTACGGCGGCTTTGGCGGTAACTATCACGTTGCTCTGGAGCCGGCCACGGGCCGCATGGACGAACTCGCCCATGCGTTCCGCCAAGGGGAAGCCGCCGTTGTCCCCGCTCGAAGCGGATATCGCTGGTATTTGGAGGCCAAGGCCGTGTGCAGTTAACTCCTTAGGCGATTCGTTCTCATGCCCAGTTATTCATGCTGCAATTTCTGGAAAGCCCATTTTTTCTTCTCCGTTTTCTTCATCGCTGGAAGCTTCAACAGCATAATGAGGATAAACGAGATCATGCACATCGCAGCAATGAGTTTAAACGTAGGTACAAATCCGCCAAGGAACGAGGAGATCATGGTTGCCAGCAAGGCGCCAAATCCAAAGCCTTGGTAGATCACACCGTAATTTTGACCGGAGTTTTTCAGTCCAAAGTAATTCGCCACAATTGCCGGAAATACGGTAATGTTCCCGCCGAAGCAAAACGCAATCGCCGCTACACAAGCAAAGAAGGACCCATAACTCAGATGCATATAGCTCAAGATGATCACGGCGGCAGCTGTCACAAACAAAGTGCCGGATACGACATTCAGGTGACCCACCCGATCGGATAAAGCTCCAAGTACAATGCGACCCAGTGTATTAAATATCGCGACCAGAGCAACCGCATTCGCTGCTGTGGCTGCATTCAATCCTGCCATGCTGACGCCGATATCCTTGACGATCCCTATCAGGAACAAACCGCTCATACATGCTGTGAAGAAGATAATAAATAACAAGTACGCTTCTTTGGTTTTTAGCATTTCTTTGACCGTGTAATCCTTCTGTACCGTATTTGAATCGGCTTGGACTTGATTTTGCACCTTCGCTTCCTTCAGAAGGAACGAGCCGCCCACGATCATAACCATGACGATGATTCCCCAGAACATAAAGGCTTTCGACACGCCTAACGTTTCAATCATGCTGCTGTTAATATATTTGAACACTAAGCTGCCCGTACCATATGCCCCTACGGAGATCCCTGAGATCAGGCCTTTCTTCTTCGGGAACCATTTAATCGCATTCGACAAGGTCGTCATATAAGCCGTCCCGTCTGCGGCACCAACTAAGACACCGGCAAAAAGGTAGAGCACCCATAGGGATGTCACTTGCGAGCTGATGATTAATCCTAGTCCTAACATGATCCCTGCAAACATAATTAATCGCCGAAGTCCGATTTTCTCTTGAATCTTACTCGAAAACAAGGTTGCAAAGGCTAACGAAAAGCTAAGAATGGAGAACGTGGCAGCTACTGAGCTTAGCTCCCATCCATAGTGTTCGACAAGAGGTTGGTTAAATAGACTCCAAGTATAGATGGTCCCCAGCCCCATTTGTACAATAATTGTCCCAAGAACGATCAGCCAGCGATGACCCTTGGTATCTCTCATGATGATCTCCTCTTTTCAGTAGGCTATACAGTGTTTCTTGATGAGCCAAGTATAGTACCAAAAAGGTCAACGCAACCGTTTTCAGAACGAAATGACGATATCAAGGAATGAGTTGCTGTCAAAATCTCATAATGTGCCGGAACTCTTTCACCTTGGATCGACTTACCGGAATTTCTGCATCCATCCCCGATAATCTTAAGATATAGGTTTGGTTAAACCAGGGTACAATTTCCCGGATTTTCGATAGATTCACCGAGTAAGAACGATGACAGCGGAAGAAGAGACTCTGCGGCAGCAACGTGTGAAACTCGCTGATGCTCATCGGCATCGTATACTCTCCTTCCAACGTATACACCAATGTCACCTTCTCTTTGGTCTCAGCATAATAAATGTCGTTCGCATCAGTGACGATAATTTTGTCATCCTTACGTAAGTTAATCCGATTGGCGATTGCAGAGCCTTCATCGTCCTTATGATGGACGACAGGATGCAATGGATTCGTATCTTGCCGGACGGGATGGTCACGATGATAAGCGGCCTCAAGCTTTTTTAACATCGGTGCAATCCGCTTCTCGTCATAAGGCTTCAAAATGTAATCAAAAGCCTCCAGCTCGAACGCCTTGGCGGCATGTTCCTTATAAGCAGTAGTAAAAATGATATAAGGCTTCTTCGCAAATTTGGCGATGTTGCTTGCGACGAAGATTCCATCCAGCGACGGAATGTTGATATCCAGGAAAATCGCATCGGTCTCATGCTCCTGCAGAAATTTGAGAACATCCAACCCGTCCTCAAAACAATCCGTTACCTCAATCGAGCTGTAAGTGCTAATGATATATTCAAGCTCTTCCCGAGCAGGGATTTCATCCTCGACAATAATGGCTTTCATGTGGAGTTACATTCCTTTCCTTACATCAAAATAGACTTCAGTGCCCGGCTCCAAACGTTGGATTACGACTCCTTCTCCATAAATTAGCTTCACTCGCTGATGCACATTATAGAGTCCAATTTTATGGGCTGGAACCTGATCATGGTACAAACTCCGAATGATCTCTTCATCGATTCCAATCCCAGTATCCTTCACGCTGATCCGGACTTGATCCCCAAGATCCTGCACAGAAATGGTCACGGTTCCCGGTCCTTTCGTCTTAAGAACACCGTGATTAATGGCATTTTCGACGAGAGGCTGAATCAATAAGCTGGGGATTTTAACCGAAACCTCCTCATCAATGTCATAATTCACTTGTAACCGCGAGCCAAAGCGTGCTTTTTCAATTTCAACGTAATCCTTCACTTGCTGAAGCTCTTTATGGATTTCAATGAACTCATCGCTTAGCTCTAAGTTGTGTCTCATGAAATTGGATAGATTGATGATTAATTCTCTGGCCTTTTCCGGATTCTTGCGTGTCGTTGAAGCGATGGCGTTTAAGGCATTAAACAAAAAATGGGGGTTGATTTTGGTTTGCAGCGCTTTGAGTTCGGCCTTATTCGCTTCCTCCTTAATTTGCTCGACCCTTGAAACCTCCATCAGTGTGGAAATAATCTGGGATAACCCAATCGCCATCGTCTGCAGCGGGTAGGTCACTTTGTAGGCTTTCCGGTAATACACCTTCAGTGTCCCTGTTACAACGTCCCGTTCTTTTAAAGGCATAATCAGAAAATACTGAATTTGCGGGAGATTATGCTCAGAGATGTGATTGGAAATGGTGATCTCACCGGTTCGAATCGCAGATTTTGTGATCTCGCTGATAATAGCCTCTCCGACCGTGTAGTGCTCCTCGCCAAATCCAACATAGGCCAGCACGTTATGCGTATCCGTAATCGCAACGGCATCGGCCTCGATTTCATCTTTAATAATCGTACAGATTGTCTTTAAGGATTCCTTGCTGGTGGAGCGGAAGTAGGGTAACGTTTTGTTCGCAATTTCCAAGGCCAGCTTGGCTTGCTTGGCGGCAATCATCTCTTTCTCGCCCTCGACCCCCATAATCATCAGCACAATCAGCCCAATGCTGATCTCCCCAATTATCATAGGAAAGGCGATTTTGGATACGATGTCCAATCCCAGCTCAAAGGGCTCGGCAAAAGCTAAAATAAGCAGCATGGTTAAAATTTCACAGATCATACCGGCGATAATGCCGTAGATCCAGCGGGCTGATTTTTTCACTTTATAATTAATGACTCCGGAAACTAAACCCGCAATCATACTGGTGATGAGGCAGGGAATCGATGTAATTCCACCGATATCAATTAAGTACCGATGCAATCCTGAGACGACCCCGGTGATAATCCCTACCCAGGGACCAAACAGGATCCCCCCGGACATCACAGCAATAATGCGAATGTTCACCAGCGATCCTTCAACCTCAATGCCTGAGTACGTACCGAAAATCGCAAACGAGCAAAATATGACGGTAATCACGGTCAGCTCGATCGGCGATCGATTATCCCGCTGCAGCACCTCACGGAATCTTGGAATACGAGCCATAAAGAATAAGCAAATCAGCAGCAATGCAGTTCGTTCCAACAATTGCAGCAGCATTTCTAATGAGGTCATGTGGGCTTGGCTTCCCTTCTGTAGTAATATAAAAACTCCCTGATTGGCAGTAAGCACAACCAGAGAGTTGCAAAAGCAATATTTTGGTATAGAAGCGACCAGCTTACGCTCAAGTTCCCTACCATCATACAACACTTGTTATGGATACTCAATTTACTTCGTGTCAGCTAAATCATTTCGGTGAACAATCTGAGGGGCTTCGAGTGGAGTTGATCAGTGAAGCTTATCCCCTTACTTTCGACTGTGACCTTTGTTACTCCCTTGCCGTGGGCCATACGCTAGAATGAGGACGAAACGAATCCAGATGGAGGTAGGATGGCGGATGGCCCAGAACAAGGGAAGTAATCGGAGCAGCGGGAAACCAGCCTCAACTTATAAGACGGGATCCAACCGGACAACCCCTGATCACAAAAATGTCGGCAGGGGCAAGGCGGGCAACGCGGCCAACAGGTCAGGAAGCGGCCGAGAGAATAGGAAATCCGGTTTGATTTTTGTAAGTTCCCTCATTTTCATTGGAGTCCTGGTCATCACCCTGGCTGTTGTGTTCCTGAAAGATACGGGTCCTTCTGAATTAAAGGATCTTCCGAACTATACGGAAATCAAAGGGGATTACACTGCCGAAGACTTGAAGTATGAGAAGCAGCCGCATTTGGGAGATCCGAACGCTAAGGTTAAGGTAGTCGAGTTCGCCGATTTCAAATGCCCGGCATGCAAGAAGTGGGAAGAGACCTATATGGACCAGCTGCAGCAAGAGTACATCGATACCGGGAAAATCGAGTTATTTTTCATAAACTATGCATTTATTGATCGGGACTCGATCATGGCGGCCAGTGCGGGGGAAGCCATCGCAGCGCAGAGCAACGAGAAGTTCTGGGAGTTCAAGCGCAAGCTGTTTGCACATCAAGGCGATGAGACGAAAATTTGGGCAACACCTAGCTTTTTGCTGGACTTTGTGAAGAAGAATATCGAGGGAATCGACTATGATCGGTTCGCGAAGGATTTAAAAGAACATACCTACATGCTGCCCGTCAAGGAAGACTTCAAAACCGGCGGATATTACGGAGTCAACGGAACCCCTCAATTTATGGTGAACGGGGAGCTGCTGCCGAGCGCTTCGTACGAGGAGTTGGCGGCGGCGATTGAGGCGAAGTTGGCGGAAACTGATTGATGAAAAGCGACGATAAAGTCGCTTTTTTCGTAGTTTGGGTGATTAAATTTTCCCCTTCCTCATCCAAGACCAAATGCGATACGATCCCCATAAGTTTATTAGTAGGAGAAGAAAGAACACGAATCCCCATAAGCCAAGTTGATTGATTTCCTTGAGTCCCTCCACATTCCAAAGGACAAAGGTCCCAATTCCGATGAAAAGAAGATACAACCTTACTTTTACCATGAATAGGTTGAGATGTCTTGAGGTATCCTAACGATGGCGACACCTCCATGTCTAAAGACCTGCGGGAGAATCAGTGATGTTCGTTTGATTTTTGAAAAATAAAAGGTTCAACCGCGTTAGATTGAGATGAAAGGTCAAAGAAGGTCAAATAAACAGTCAAGTCTCTGGCGATCAGGAAAAATGCGCGAAAATCGCCCGAGAACAGGCTGTTTGGGCTTTAATCACTTTTGTCACTTTGGTCATGGAGGCATATAATGAGGGTGTAAGGTCAAATAAGGTCAAACCAAAGAAAGGGGAATGCATGATGTTTGATTTGATTCCTTTTGGTCGACACAGAGAAGATGCGTTCGGCCAGTTGGCTAAAACGTTTAATGATGTGTTCAATGATGACTTTTTTGCACCGTTTAAAAATTCGCCGCTCTCTTTCAGAACTGACATCCGCGAAACGGATCAAGCCTATCTGGTTGAAGCGGAATTACCTGGTTTCCGAAAAGAAGACATCGAGATCGACTATGCCGCTCCTTACTTGACGATCAGAGCAGTTCGTAATGAAGATCACAACATGGAGGATACGAACCATCAAATCGTTCGGAAGGAACGTCGGCACGGTGAATATGTTCGTAGATTCTACGTGCAGGATATTTCGGAAGAAGATATTCGCGCGTCCTTGAAGGATGGCGTTCTGAAGCTGGAGGTGCCGAAACGGCAACCGACTCGCTCCAAACGCATCCAAATTCAAGACGGCGATTAATATAAACGGAGGCTATCCCTCCAGCCACAAGCTGGAGAGGATAGCCTCTTTGCTTATACATAACTCCTCAGCTTCGTTGAGGGCGAGATGCCGCAAGACCTGCGGGATCCGCTGCGGTGCGGCTTGCGGTGTGTTGCACGGGAGTGTACTCGACCTCACCGCTGTCCCGGGCATTGCTCCAAGAAGCGCCGTCAGTTCCTAGATTTCTATAGGAATCGGCAATCTCCGGTTCCACGCGCTCTGCCCTAACGGCGGAGATCTTAAATTCCGGCATCCGGCTGATCGGGTGTAAGGCATCGTTCGTCAGCCGATTCACCGCCAGGTCGCCGCCCCAATGGAACGGGACAAACATCGTGCGCGGATGGATGTCCTTCGTCACCTTGGCGGCGACCTCCAGCGACCCGCGCCGCGAGGTTAAGCGGACGCGGTCTCCTTCGCGCAGGCGAAGCTGCTCGGCCAGAGCCGGGTGGAGCTCCGCCACCGGCTCCGGCGCCTTCTTCGCCAGCGCGTCCGTGCGGCGGGTCTGCGCGCCGCTCAGGTAGTGCCCGCCCAGCCGGCCGGTCGTCAGCAGATACGGATATTCCGTATCTGCGGTTTCCGCCGGCGGCTGCGGCGTGACTGCGTGCAGGCGGGCGCGGCCGCCTGCACGGGGGAAGACGCCGCCTGCGAAGAGGCGCGGCGTCCCGGGGTGCGACTGGCCGGGCCCGGGGCACGGCCAGAACAGCCCTTGCGCTTCCTGCAGGCGCGAGTAGCTGATGCCGCTGTAATCGGCTTTGCCCCCGGCGGAAGCGCGGCACAACTCGTCGAACACTTCGCTCATCGACGAGTAGGAGAAATAGCGCCCTCGGCCCAGCTGTTCGGCGAGGGCGCACAGCAGCCAAGCGTCCGGCATCGCCGCGCCGGCCGGCTCAAACACCCGGGGCCGGTAGAACACCCGGCCCTCGAGGTTCGTCATCGTCCCTTCCACTTCAAGGAAGGACGTGCCGGGCAGCAGCCAATCCGCATAGGCGGCCGTCTCGGTCTCGAACAGGTCGACGACGACGAGCAGGTCCAGCTTCGCCAGCGCCTCGGCGACCCGGGCGTTGTTGGGGCTGGACACGACCGGATTGGAGCCCAGAATCATCATCGCTTTAATGTCGCCGTCCAGTATCTTCCCGAACAGCTCATACGCGGAGACGCCTTTGCCGGGCAGCTCATGGGGATCGATTCCCCAGACCTGGGCGACATGCGCCCGGGCGTCCGGGTCCTCGATCGAGCGATAACCCGGCAACTGGTCAGCCTTGAGCCCATGCTCGCGGCCGCCCTGCCCATTGGCCTGCCCGGTGACGGAGCCGAAGCCGCTGCCCGGCTGGCCAATGTGCCCGCACAGCAGGCACAGGTTGATGTACTGCAGCGTATGCTCCACGCCGTTCACCTGCTGCTCCAGGCCCCGCGCGGTCAGAACCATACCGCGCTTCGCCCCGGCGAATCCCCGAGCCACTTCACGAATCGTATCCTCGGGGATCCCGGTGAGGGCGGCGACCCGTTCGGGCGGGAAATCCTGAACGGCTTCCTGTACCGCCTCCACCCCTTCCGTATGGGCCGCCACAAATTCCGCATCATACAACTTCTCTTCTAAAATCACATGCAGCAGCCCGCTGACCAGCAGCGAGTCCTGCCCGGGCTCAATCATTAGCTGATGCTGAGCGATCTTGGACGTCATCGTCCGCCGGGGATCGATCGTGACGATAACGGCGCCTTTTTTCTTAGCAGCTAACAGGTAGGGCATCAACGTGGGCTGGCATTCGGCGATGTTGGTGCCGGCAAGAATGAGATAATCGGTTTGGGGAATATCCTCAAGCGGAAAAGGGAGACCGCGGTCGATCCCAAACGCCAGCTGCTGCGCCGCCGCTGCGGAGGACATGCAGTATCGTCCGTTGTAATCCACGTAACGAGAGCGCAGAGCAACCCGAGTAAATTTGCCAAGTAAATAACACACTTCGTTCGTCAGCGAACCGCCGCCAAATACGGCGACGCTGTCCGGACCGTATTGATCCTGGATTCGGCGACTTCGAGCGGCGATATCATCCAATGCTTCGGGCCAGGCTGCAGGCGACCAAAAGGGAGAGGAGGCTTTGGATTTGCGCAGCGGCTGCAGCACCCGCTCCGGATGAACCGTATGCGCCAAGGCGTTGAAGCCCTTTTGACATAAACGCCCCGTGGCTACGGGAAAGTCCGGACTGGGCTTCACTTCATATCCTGCCGTGGAACCTTGAGCCAAGTGCAGATCCAGACTGCATTGCATACTGCAAAAGGGACAGTGGGATCGCAAACGTTGGTCAGGACGGGCGGCTGTAGGAATAAGCATCATAAGCTGCCTCCTTCCGGTTCAGGAACGTGCGTTTCCACTGGCCTTGAATAAGAGTAACCGTGACAATACAAGCCAGCGCAATTGCGCTCAAAATGAGGAAGCCGGGGGTATACGACCCGGTCCATTGCTTCAAGAGACCGAGAATATTCGGCAGAAAATATCCGCCGAGCCCGCCGGCCGCACCTACGATGCCGGTAATCACTCCGATTTCCTGCTGGAACCGTTGGGGGACGAGCTGGAACACGGAGCCGTTGCCCATTCCGAGGCACATCATGCCTACGAACAGCAGAATGGTCACGACGGACAGCGGCGGCAGCGACGAGACGAAAGCCATCATGAGGGAAACACCCGCGTACAAAATCAACAGCATGCGAACCCCGCCCAGCCTATCGGCCAGCCAGCCGCCTACAGGACGAAAGAAGCTGCCGGCAATTACACACAAGGTGGTGAAGTCGGCGGCCCGCACTGCACTCAGCTCATATTGGGTATTGAAAAAAATTGTCAAGTAGTTCGACAAGCCGACAAAACCGCCAAACGTCACCATATACAACAAGCAAAACAGCCACGCATCCCGCTCGCGAAGCACGGCGGCGTAGTCCCGCAGCTTTTTCGGTTCCGGCTGATTGGGGCTGTCTTTCGCCAGCAGCGTAAAGACGAGAAAGACCAGCGCAACCGGAATGAGGGCCAGCCCGAACACAACCTCCCAGCCGCCATAATGCTGGGCAATTCGGTTGGCGAACAGGGTGGAGAAGACCGTGCCGCTGTTGCCGGCTCCGGCGATCCCCATCGCCAATCCCTGGTATTGCGGCGGGTACCAACGGCTGGCCAAGGGCAGCGCCGCCGAGAAGGAAGCGCCGGCAACGCCCAGCAGCAAAGCCACTGCATACAGTTCGCCAAGCGAATCCACGAACTGCCAGCCCCAAATGAGCGGCACCATCGTGACGACCATGCCGATCTGGCCGGTCCGCTTAGGACCAATCCGGTCGGCCAACACGCCAAGCACCAGGCGAAGCAAGGAGCCGCCAAGGACTGGCAGAGCGACGAGATTAGCTTTTTGTGCGGCGTTCATCGGGTAGTCCTGCATCATGATGACCGCCAGCGGGCCAATCAGAACCCATACCATAAAGCTCACATCGAAGTACAAAAAAGCGCTTAGCAGCGAGGGCTTATGCCCACTCTTCAAAAAACCGGTACGTTCCATCCTTCCATCTCCTTTCCAGGTTCCATCCTCTTAGGCCGGGATGTTTTCTGTTCTTCATAGCTACGGCCAAAACTGGGCGCAAAACAAAAAGGAGCCCCGTGCAATCCTGCGATTGCCCGTATGGCTCCTTTGCCGACCGGCGGCACTACGTTGTGCGAGACCGGAATATGAATAGGGTTGCGCCACGACGTTGTGAACGTAGTTAAATTATATGAGTTTTAGAAAGATTATGTCAATATAAATAACAAAAAACGTTCATAAATTTAACTGAAAACCGTCTTGACGATTGTGAAAACGAGGTTTTTATTAACAAATTGAAGTTTTACTCGAATTATTCAATATTTTATGTTAGGTAATCTAACACAAATTCATGCCAATATACAAATTTCCGCTGCACTCAGAGGCTAAAGAAGGACAATGAGACTTCCGCTAACCGCTTGGCAGCGATAAATGACCAAAGATGTCCAGCTCCCCCATTTCGGGTTACAATAGAAGGGTCAGACAGAATGAAGATGATTTATTCGGGAAAAAGAGGGGACCGCCTTGAGCCAAACTGAACATGCTACCCAAACTCCAACTGAACTGCAACCTACGCAATCCCTAGATCGCTCCATTGCGGAGGTCGTTCGCGCCCAGCAGCATTTCGTCCAATCTGGTGCGACGCGACCGGTGGACTTCAGACTGCGTCAGCTTGAACGCCTGAAGACCGCGATTCAACGTTTCGAAACGCGAATATTGGAAGCGCTGCAGCGAGATTTGCGCAAGCCTGAATTCGAAGGCTACAGCACGGAAGTGGGTTATGCTTACGATAGTATCCGCTACGTGATGAAGCATCTGAAGCGTTGGGCCAAGCCGGAGCGGGTTCGCACTCCGCTCACCCATATCGGCTCCAGCAGCTACATTTACCGGGAGCCTTATGGCTCGGCCCTGATCATCGGCCCGTTTAACTATCCGTTTATGCTGGTGATCGACCCGTTGATCGGAGCGATCTCTGCGGGGAACGCCGCAATCGTGAAGCCTTCCGAGTTTACTCCTCATGTCTCTAGGGTGATCGCCGAGATGCTTGGCGAATATTTCGAACCCGATTACATTCGAGTCATCGAGGGAGGGCCGGAGGTGACGTCTGCGCTGATTCATGCCCCGTTGGATTTTATTTTTTTCACGGGAAGTATTCGGGTTGGCAAGATCGTTATGGCTGCGGCGGCGGAGCATCTGGTGCCCGTTGTTCTGGAGCTTGGCGGGAAGAGCCCTTGCATTGTGGATGAAGAGGCGAACCTCGATCTGGCAGCACAGCGTATCGTCTGGGGGAAATTCCTAAATACAGGCCAGACCTGTGTGGCTCCAGACTATGTGCTCGTTCACGAGTCGGTGCGAGATGAACTGATCACCAAAATGAAGGCGCAGATCAAGGTCTTCTATGGTGAGGATCCAAGGCGAAGCCCTGACTACGGGCGGATTGTGAATGAGCGGCAGTGGAGCCGGCTGATGGGTTTGCTCGAACCGTCTAAAGTGGTGGTTGGCGGGGATGGCGATCGTGAGGATCTGTATTTAGGGCCGACGATCATGGAGCGCGTCAACTGGGAGGACCCCGTGATGCAGGAAGAGATTTTTGGACCGATTTTGCCGGTGCTGGAGTATCGAGACCTGGATGCGGCGCTCCGGAAGATTGGTGAGCGGCCTAAGCCGCTGGCGCTGTACTTGTTTACGAGCAATGCCGCCACGGAACGGAAGGTAATGGAGTCCGTTTCATTTGGCGGCGGGTGCGTGAATGATACGGTCATGCATCTGGTGAGCCCGTATTTGCCTTTTGGCGGAGTCGGATCTTCGGGGATGGGAGCCTACCACGGCCGTTACAGCTATGAAACCTTCTCTCATCGAAAAAGTGTGCTGAAGAAGTCCACGCGGGTGAACTTGAGCTTCATCTATCCGCCTTATACGGCGGGCAAGCTGAAGCTGATTCGACGTTTCTTCAAGTAAGGATGCCGTCTCAGGTGTCAAATGGGATGACAATTTCATGGGAGGGATGATCATGGAAATGAGTTCAAGCCGGAAGTTTGCCTGGACCTGGCGGGTGAAGGAAGATCAACTGGAGGCCTATGTGGAGATGCATTTGAACCCTTGGCCCGAGGTGCTGGCGGAGCATCGCAAAGCGGGGATTCGGAATTATTCGATTTTTCAGCAGGGAAATCAGTTCTTCTACTGCTTTGAATGTGATGATCCGGATGCGGCGTTCAAGTATATTGCAGCCAGCGAGGTTTGCCAGCGGTGGAACGCGATTACATCAGGCATGGTGGAAGGGTCATTTGACTTTAATGAACCGCAGCCGATCGTGCCGATGCGCGAGATTTTTTATTTGAAGTAGCGACGAATCGGAGGGATTCTTGAACATGAAATATCGCATATTAGGGAAAACGGGTCTGAACGTTTCGGTGATTGGCATCGGAACTTGGCAATTTGGCGGGGAGTGGGGTTTAAACTACACGCAATCGGAAGTGGATGCGATCTTGGATCGGGGCCGGGAACTGGGCATCAATCTGATCGATACGGCGGAATGCTACGGCGACCATCTGTCCGAATCGTTTATCGGGGATTATCTCAGCCGGCGCAACCGGGAGGATTGGCTGATCGCCACGAAATTTGGGCATCAATTTCATGAGCGGTTTACACGGACGGATCGCTTTGATGCTGCGGCCGTGCTGGAACAGCTGGATGCCTCGCTGAAAGCGCTGAAGACGGACTATATCGATTTGTACCAGTTTCATTCCGGTCCAGATGCGGCGTTTGACAATGATGAACTTTGGACGCTGCTTGATAAGCAAAAGCAAGCGGGGAAAATCCTCCACCTGGGCACATCGATCGGCAGCAACGACAATCTGCATCAGACTGAAGCTTCAACGAAGGTAGGGGTAGAGGCGATTCAGGTGGTTTATAACCGGCTCGACCGCGTGCCGGAGAATCGGGTGTTCCCGTCCTGCGAGCGCCAGCAACTCGGTGTGCTTGCAAGAGTTCCTCTGGCGAGCGGTTATCTGAGCGGCAAGTACAAACCGGGGGCAGTGTTCAGCGAAACCGATGTACGCCATCGTCATGATCCGGAAAGCACTCGGCGCAAACTGGAGGAAGTGGAAGAGATTCGGCGGCAAGAAGTGCCGGAGGGCGTGGACATGGCGCAGTGGGCCTTGGCCTGGTGCTTGAAGAATCCGATTGTCAGCACGGTGATTCCGGGCTGCAAGAACCCAGCACAAGTAGAGGCCAATGCGGCTGCGGCTGAGCTGGAAATCTAAGAAACTTCATAAAGACCGATAAGCAGACAAAAAGTTTGCTAATCGGTCTTTTTTCATATTGACGATTGTCAAATTTAGGATTATTATGTAAACATATATTGGAAGTTTAGTAGGATATGGTGTTGCTTGATGTCATTGGATGTCGTTTGACTCCTCTGTTAGCCGAGAATCCTTTGGCTCGCAGAAGGTCGCGGAATTGGGGGGTGATAATTTTTTGATATCTACAACCACGATTCGCGCAGAACTGGAAGATTACATCAAGAGCGAAGGGACAACCCTGCACCGTTTCTCGGAATCTGCCGGGGTGAACGTCGGAACGTTAAGCGGAATTATTAACGGGAACCGACCGATTGCCATCGGTCAGTTGGATCGAATTACGGCTGCGATGGGGTTGCCTGAGGGACACTTTTACGATTTATACGCAGATGAATGTTTTACTTCTTCATCTCCTCATTGGAGGAGGCTACGGCCTTTCCTGATGAGATGCGCCGAGTTGCAGAAGCATGACTGTATTAAGCAGGTTCTAAACCGTTTGTTAGAGGATTTGAAACAAATCGCGGGCATTTTCGATACAGCCGAAATGATGTATGAACAAGGTTGGAAAGAGGCTGCGGTTATACTCTATGAAAGCGTTATCGAAAGTGAGCGATCTAGCCACTCCGAACGCTTGGCGATGAGTTATTATCGGATATTTCAAATATTTCAAACTGATACGAGAAGAGGCTTTAAAGCTGCATTGCAATTTTTACCTTACAGATATCGGTTGCCTGAAGCCTATGCTCTCGATGGTTTACTGATGCTAACTGAGATCTACGCACTGAGATTTAATTGGTCTGAAGTTGAGAATTATGCGGATGAGCTCTGTCAATTCACCGAAGCCCTTTACAACAGACGCATCTGGATGGATGAAGACTTCAAACCTAAACGTCCATTGGTCTACTATTATGGAAGAGCTTATTTAATTAAATCTAGCTCTTATGAGTACCGTGGAATGTTTGAAGAATCCAAGAAGTGGATTCCGAAGTATGCAGATTTGAGCTGGTTTGAGGGTCTCGATGAAGCGGGGAAAGCCGAAGTAGAGCAACTTAAGATGTTTGCATACGCTAACTGGATGTGCATGGATATCAAATCAGGAAATCGAGAGTTGATAGGGGAGTATGTAAAATTCCTTGAAGAGCATCCAGGTGAAATTGTTGAAGGGCTAACCACGTTAATTGAGGCGTCTAATCGACATAATTACTTTATCGATGAAATTTTAAATAAATTCTCCGATGATATTGATGATTATAGAAAAATCAAACAGACATCAAAATCGAATTACAAAGAGCCATCACTTATATTTAGACGTGCAGTTTTTTTTCAGAACTACGCACTCTATTATTTTCGAAAAGCTCTATATGAAGAAGGGATATATCATCTCTTATTCAGTATGGAGTTAAGTATATTGTTAAACAGCAAAGATCTGATAGTTAATAATATGGCATTATTTGAGTTGCATCGGAAGCACGCCTCTTTGAAACAATGCAATACTTATTCTGAGTTATGTAGAAAGGTGTGGGAAAATGAAAAAGAAAGCATTTTGGGCGGTTTCGGCTATAATTATGGTTAGCTTTTATCCGGTAGCTATGACGTTATTTTCTCACGGATGGGGTTAATTCATTTACTAATAGAAATCTATAATAAGGCTTGGCTAGATCCTACTGGCCCTATTTTAAAATTCCATTTCAAAAAATGGAATTTTTTTTGTTTCTTGCATTAGGTCTCATTATGCAATATTTGGCAACCTCTTCTAATATGTTCCTAGGGTGATCGAGATGAACAGTTCTGAAAAAATCAGATTTCGGATCGAATTGGAAAGACAAGAATTAAATCGGCTCGCACAGAGATACGGAATGCGCCATGCACGGGTTCTCCATCAGTCGGTTGTTCTTGACCGCTTGTTAAATAAATATAGCCAAGTCATATATTCCAATTACCGAAGAAGGAAGCCGATCGCGTAGATGCGGTTTCTTTTCTTTGTCCGTTGGCTAATTCCTTAATTCATAATCTTTTTAATTTCCTCAATAGACAATTGGGTCATATCCGCAATTTCATCCAGAGTGAAGCCCTTGGATAACAACCTGCGCGCGATTTGTCGGCGTTCGATGAGGGTGCCCTGTTCGATCCCTTTCTCAATTCCTTTCTCCAGGCCTTCTTCCAACCCTTTCTCATAACCTTGACGCATCCATGCAGGCATTAATTCCATGATCACTTCACTCTCCTTTGCATATTGCTTCGCCAGCTCCCGAAGCATTTCTTCATCCTGCCGGGGATCCGGCTCGAAATATAAATCGGCGATCGACATGACTAGCGCTAGACGGGCTTGATCCAGTCTTTGGCTAAGCTGCAGCAGCATGCGCAGATAAGCCAGACGGAGCTCCCGTTCCTCCCCTTTATTGTAGCCCATTTTGGCTAGTAATGCAGCAGCCACAGGGTTGTTAGAATCTACGAATCTGCGCCAGGGTTGGTTAATGAGCTCGACTTTCAAAAACCGAAATTGGAGGATATCCTCTCCCAGAATCGACATGCTTAAGGAATTTCGCTCGTTTTTACTTTCCGCGGACGTAAAGATGGCGATAGGGATGATGAGTTGATGTTCCTTCCGATGCCGTTCAAAGAGCCGGCTGAAGTAGATAAACATCCGCTCGTGGAAGTCGGCCTGTCGATACGATTGAGGCTCCAGATGGATGAGGATGAAGGCATCCGTACCGATATATTTGGTTTCCAGCAGGAGATCGAGCGTACGCGCTTCTTCTCCTACCACATCCACAAGCTGCTCTTGCATGAGGAAACGGGTTTGGCTGAAGTCCAGCTGCGATTCAAGTTCAGGGAAAAACAATGCGATAAATTCCGCGAAAAACGTATGCAACAGCTTTTTAAAAGCTTCGTCATGAGGGATATTTTTCTTCCCGTAGTTGCCGCTTTGCGATTCCTCGCCGACTTGTTGAATCAAGGATAATTCGGTTGCCACAGACGGATCACACTTCCTTTCCGAACGCAAAAAAAGCACACCACGCGCGCCAAGATTGGCGGATGCGCAAGTGTGCTTCACTTCGCTTACATTTAGGTTTTGGTTATGCCTAGTTTATCCGAAATGGGTCACTTTGGCAATTGTCACTCCGCTTTGCTTGGGGCTTACCGGAAGGAGGTGACCAAGCTCTGCAACAGCGTACGCACATCGTACTGGTACTGATTGATCGGCGCAATCGGCTTGTTCAATCCTAACAGGCCATATACCGCCATGCGGGCGGCACGGACGGAATATTCTTCGGTGAAAACGACATCGTCCGGGATTTCGCAGAATTGACCAATAAACGCTAAGTTCGTGGAGCCGTCCGGGATGACCTTCGGCCGATCGCCAATCGCTCTAGGCATGAACTGCGAGGTGATGAACGGCATCATACATGGAATACAGTTGGCGGTGGAAATGATCGCCTCCATGTCTTCTTCGAAGTGGAGATGGTGCAGCAACTCGGTGAGAATCTCCTCACCGGTACAATCGGACATTTTCTTAGGCACGTAATCCCCAACGCGATCCGGGAATAATCCATAACCCCAGAAGACCTTCACATGCTCCGGCTGGTTGCGAAAATGCGGCTGATGAGCCAGCACAATGGACATGAACCAGCTCGAATCCTTAAAGGTGACAAGTGCGCCAGTTCCGGCCTTGTTGCGAGAGAAAGCTTCCATCCGGTCAAAAAAACGCGAGTCCTGACAAGTCACCGTAAACGATTCCCATTTGGACTCTTCAATATGGTCGGCGAAGACGGAGGGACGTCCAAGGCCCGGTTTCTTGGCGGCTATCCGCTCCCATAACTGCCAAGAGCTGCCCTTGCTGTTCAGCTTCGGCGCTGTATGCATGGAGCCGAGGCTGTAGCCCTCCGTCATCGAGCCGTTGGTGACGATCACCAGATCGTCTTCGCCCAAATCGAGGACTTGCGGTTCGCCGTCTTTCAGATAGTGTATCCGCGTCACGGTGATCTCATCGCCTTCTCGGAAGTCCAGATCCGTAACGGTGCATTTCAGCGAAAAGTCTACGCCGTGCTTCTCCAAATACTTTTGCAGCGGGAGAATGAGGGAATCGTATTGGTTATAAGGTGTGCGAGTGACCCCCTCCAACGTGTGGATTCGTGGGAATTCATGCATAAATCGGAGCATGTATCTTTTAAACTCCACAGCGCTGTGCCAAGGCTGGAAGGCAAAGGTGGTGGCCCACATGTACCAGAAATTTGTCTTGAAAAAATGCGGGCCAAACCAGTCATTGATCCGCGCAGTGCCCAGGCTCTCTTCAGGGGCCATAATCAGCTTAACCATGGCCATCCGGTCCGTCATATCAAAGCCCATAGAGGTCACGTCCACAACCTGGCCGTCCCGGTTGACTAACCGAGCGTTGGAATGCGTCTGGTGGGCGGTATCGAAAGCGATGATCTCATCCCGCACCGAAAGTCCCGGGGGGTCTATCGAAGGGATGGAGCGCAGCAAATCCCATGTATTTTCATAAGTCTCATCATTCAGCATCCGGCCGCCGCGGATCACATATCCGCGTTCACTGTCTCCGGCACCGTCGTTACTGCCGCCCAGCACCTTCATTTCCTCCAACACATGAATATTCTGACCGGGAAAATCACAGTCCCGAATCAGGAACGCAGCCCCCGCCAGGGAAGCGATCCCTCCGCCAACAAAATAAACGTGATGAGTGTGACGATCTGCAGACATAACTTTCGCCTCCAAAGAATGTGATGAATGGAACAATTTCAATGTAATCTGTCTTGGGGGCGAGCGAAATCAACAATGCAGGGCGCCTGTATAAAAAAACGACACTCCCTAAGGAGTGTCTAGGATTCCGACGGAATCAGCCAGATTTCGCCTTGGTCAGATGGGAGCTAGACAAGAGAATCACCTGCTTTGTGGAAAAAATAGGTGGGCCATCCTGTCTTCATTATACTCTCGCTCCAGCCAGCTATCAAAAATAACCCCCGCTAAATCGATAGCGGAGGTTACAAACCTCAAGGTCCTAGGATTAACTCGTCTTCGACTTATTGTAAATATCGAAGGCGACGGCGAGCAGCAGGACCAGCCCTTTGATGCCTTGCTGCCAATCGACCCCAAGCCCGATCAGCGACATGCCATTGTTCATCACGCCCATCACCAGGCCGCCGATGATGGCCCCGATAACGGTACCAATGCCGCCGGAGGCTGAAGCGCCACCGATAAAGCAAGCCGCGATCGCGTCGAGCTCAAAGTTCGTCCCGGCCTTCGGTGTTGCCGAATTGAGGCGGGCGGCGAAGATCAGACCGGATAGTGCGGCCAAAGCGCCCATATTGACAAAGACCCAGAACGTTACCTTTTTGGTTTTGACACCGGATAGTTTGGCGGCCTTCTCATTGCCTCCAAGCGCGTAGATATGGCGCCCGGCCACCATGCGATTCATCACGAACGAATAAATGACGATGAGGAAGAACAGGATGATCAGAATGTTCGGCAGCCCGTTATAAGTGGCGAGCACAAAAGTAAAGATGTTAATGATAGCTACGAGCAGGAGGAGCTTCGTGACGAACACCCAAATTGGCGCGACCTCAAACTGGTATTTGAGCTGGGTCCGCCGCTCTTTCCATTCCTGCCAAATGAGGAGAAGGGAGAGCACCAGACCAAGCAGAATCGTCAGAATATGCAGGCTGCCGCCGCCAAACCAGTCGGGAATGAAGCCGGAACTGATCCGTTGGAACGATTTCGGGAATGGGGCAATCGACTGGCCGCCCAGCACGATCATCGTCAAGCCCCGGAACAGCAGCATCCCGGCTAACGTGACGATAAAAGCGGGGATTTTCACATAAGCGACCCAAAATCCTTGCCAAGCCCCGATCAGTCCGCCGATCACTAGTGAAATGAGAATGGTCAGGAATGTAGGTAACTGAAGATCTACCAACATGATCGCAGCCAAAGCTCCGATAAAGGCGGCGATGGAGCCGACGGACAAATCGATATGTCCAGTGATGATCACCAGCACCATCCCGATGGCCAGCACCAAAATGTAGCTGTTTTGCAGGATTAGATTCGTAATGTTCAGCGGCTTAAGCAGGATGCCGCCCGTTAAAATTTGAAACAAGATGGTGATGAAGATCAAGGCGATAATCATGCCGTATTGACGTATGTTTTTTCTAAAAAGTTCGCTAACTGCTTGCATCGGTCTACCCCCTGCCTCGAGTCATGGATTTCATCAACACTTCCTGGGTGGCGTCCTCGCGCAGCACTTCTCCGGTGATCCGGCCCTCGCTCATGACGTAGATGCGGTCGCACATCCCGAGAATCTCCGGAAGCTCTGAGGAGATGAACAAAATGCCCTTGCCCTCGTCCGCCAATTGATTGACGATCGAATAAATTTCATATTTGGCTCCGACATCAATGCCGCGCGTTGGCTCATCGAGAATCAAGATTTCCGGTTGTGCGAAGATCCACTTGCTGAGGACGACTTTCTGCTGATTGCCGCCGCTCAGGTTGACCGTTTTTTGCAAAATGCTGGGTGTTTTAATGTTCAGCTTGCTCCGATATTCCTCCGCGACCAGCACTTCCTCCCGTTCATTGATCACGCCGCGGCGGGACAACTTCTTTAACGAAGCCAGCGAGATGTTGCGTTTGATATCGTCGATCAAAATTAAACCGTATTGTTTGCGGTCTTCGGTGACATAAGCGACGCCATGCTTAATCGCTTGACTGATGTCGTTAAATCGGACCTCTTTGCCGTGGAGGAACAGCTGACCTTTAATGTGTCGTCCATAGGATCGGCCGAATAAGCTCATCGCCAGTTCGGTTCGGCCAGCACCCATCAAGCCGGCGATCCCAACGATCTCTCCGCGGCGGATATTGAGATTGATATCGTCGAGTACTTTACGATCCTCTTGCTGCGGATGGGTGACCTCCCAACCCCGGACTTCAAAGATCACTTCACCGATCCGGGGAACCCGCTCCGGATAGCGGTGGGTGAGATCGCGGCCAACCATGCCCTTGATGATGAGATCTTCGGTCACCTGATCGGCCTTCATATCTAAGGTCTGAATCGTCCGGCCATCCCGGAGAATGGTGATCGAATCGGCAACCTTACTGATTTCGTTTAATTTGTGCGAAATGATGATGGAGGTGATGCCTTGTTTCTTCAGCTCGAGGATCAACTCCAGCAGGTTTTCGCTGTCATTTTCGTTCAATGCGGCTGTGGGTTCGTCCAAAATTAACAGTTTGACCTGTTTAGATAAGGCTTTGGCGATTTCCACCAGCTGCTGCTTGCCGACGCCCAGCTCCAAAACGCGCGTGGCCGGGGATTCGTTTAAGCCGACCCGCTTCAGCAACGCTTTGGTTTTGACCGTTGTTTCGTTCCAGTCGATCAATCCGTGCTTGCTCTGTTCATTCCCAAGAAAAATGTTCTCCGCGATGGAGAGATAAGGGATCAGCGCCAGCTCCTGATGGATGATGACGATCCCCAGCTGCTCGCTTTCTTTAATATCTTTGAATTCGCAGACCTTGCCCTCGAATAAGATCTCGCCTTCATAAGAGCCATGCGGATAAACCCCGCTCAGCACCTTCATCAATGTCGATTTACCAGCCCCGTTCTCCCCGCACAGGGCGTGGATTTCTCCGGATCTGACCTTGAGGTTGACATTGCTGAGCGCCTTGACCCCCGGGAACGTCTTCGTAATGCCCCGCATTTCCAAAATTGTATTGCTCACATGCGTCACCTGGCCTTTCACTCACGGTACGTGCATAGCGACGGCCGCCCGAATCCGCGTCCGCCGCTATGCCGGTCACCACAAGTTAATGATGTTTAGAGTCCCAGATCTTCCTTGGAGTAATAGCCGGTGTCGACGAGCGCTTGTTCCACATTCTCCTTGTCGACCGAGACCGGTTCGAGCAGGTAAGAAGGAACAACCTTCACGCCGTTATCATAGGTCTTCGTGTCGTTGACTTCGGCTTCTGTACCTTCCAGAATGCTTTGAACCATAGAGACTGCTTTTTTCGCCAGCTCGCGGGTATCCTTAAAGACGGTTTGGGTTTGCTCTCCAGCAAGGATCGATTTGACCGATGCCAGCTCAGCATCCTGGCCGGTTACGATCGGCATCGGTTTGCTTCCGGAGCCGTAGCCGACACCTTTGAGCGAGGACAGGATACCGATACTGATTCCGTCATAAGGAGAGAGCACGGCGTCGATATTTTCCGTGGTATAGTGAGCGCTCAGCAAGTTATCCATGCGGGCCTGGGCGGTTGCGCCATCCCAACGCAGCGTGGCGATTTGCTCCATCTTGGTTTGACCGCTGCGTACGACGAGCTTGCCGGAATCGATGTACGGCTGCAGCACGGACATGGCACCGTCATAGAAGAAGTAGGCATTGTTGTCGTCCGGAGAGCCCCCGAACAGCTCGATATTGAACGGGCCTTTGCCTTCCTTAAGACCCAGCTTTTCCTCGATGTAGGAGGCTTGTTGCACACCCACCTTGAAGTTATCGAAGGTGGCGTAGTAGTCGACGTACTCGCTGTTCATGATCAAGCGGTCGTAGGCGACGACTTGTATGCCTTGATCGTGGGCTTTTTGCAGCACGTCAGTTAAGGAGCCGCCGTCAATCGCCGCAATGACAAGGACTTTTACGCCTTTCGTGATCATGTTTTCGATTTGTGACACCTGGTTTTCGATGACGTCTTCTCCGTATTGCAGGTCCGTGCCATAGCCAAGAGCCTTAAACTCCTTGACCATATTGTTCCCGTCGTTCACCCAGCGTTCGGACGATTTCGTCGGCATCGCAATGCCAATCGTTCCTTTCTCGCTGTTGCCCGATCCGCTGCTGCTGCCGTTTCCGCCGTTGGCGCAAGCAGCGAGGGCGAAAACCATCACCAAAGCAAGTAAAATGGCCGTTACCTTCTTCAAAGTCGATTCCCCCTATACTCGAAATGAATGCGCTTACAGTTCGGAGTATAGCAAGCGAAGGGGGAGGACGTATTTACAGTGATTTGACTCTTTTTATAAAAATCGAACCTTTATCGGAGGGATTGACTCTAAACCAGGGGGCTAAGAGAGGGGGATTGCGCAAAAAAAGGGGAGATTACTCCCCTTGAGCATCTTCATGTTCAAATGCGCCTTTGCGGTATTGCAGTGGAGAAAGGCCGGTCGCGCGCTTGAACGCCGTGCTGAAATAGTGCTGAGTTTCGTAGCCGACTTGCTCGGCGATTTCAGCTACTGTGAGCTCGGTGGAGATTAACAAGCGGCTCGCCCGACGGATGCGGAGCTGCGTCAAATAGCTGTTAAACGTGGTGCCCAGCTCCTGCTTAATCATGCGGCTTAAATAAGCCGGGGAAGTTTGCAGGGCTTGCGCCATCGCTTCCAGCGTCAGCCCGCTGTCGCCGAAATACTCCAGCATATATTGTTTGGCCCGGCGCACCAGCGGGGAAACGGCGTTCTCCTTGTTTACGGCGGACTTCGCTTTCCGGTATACGGAAGGAAGCTCCAGCACATCACCAGCGCCCTCGGCCAAATACACCTCGGCAGCGATCTTTAAGTGGGTTCGCACCAAGGTTTCAATGCGGTGAAAATCGGCTTCAGCTTCCACGCCCCACAGCAGGACAACGATGAGGCCGAAGGGGTCTCGGAAGATCGTTTTGGGATAGGGAGCGAGCACTTCCGCGGCGATATTCTCGACCGCAAATCCATACAACTGCCGCTCGTCTTCTTTGAACAAAGCAGGCGAAGCAGCGGGTTCAGGCAACCGGATCACGCCCAGCCAATCCGGGCAGGCGTCCGGCAGCTGTAAGAACCGCAGCTGCTCGGCGATTTCATCTGCGGTCATGCCCCCGTCCAGCCATTGCTGACAAAATCGCTCCCTCAGGAGCGGATAACTGCGGGACAGCTGTTGCGAGGCCTGCTGCCATTGCTGCTGTTTGGATGCTTCTTCCTCCAGCTCTCCGCGCACTTGTCGCAGAACTTTCTCTAACTGCGCGGGATTGGCCGGCTTCAGGATGTAATCTTTGACTTGAAGGCGAATTGCCTTCTGGGCGTATGCAAACTCGTCATGGCCGGTGATAATGACGATTTTACAGTTCGGCAGCCGCTCACGCACCTGCTTCATGAGTTCAATCCCGTCCATGATCGGCATGTTGAGATCAACGAGCATGATATGGACGTCGTGCTGAATCGCCTTCTCCAGCGCCTCCTCGCCATCCTCGGCTTCAGCTACTACCGTAAGGCGTAAGCTTTCCCAGTCCACGCTATCGCGTATCCCTTCGCGAATAATGCATTCATCGTCGGCGATGAGTACTCTCCAATGAGTTTCTGAGTAGGTTCCGCTCATGATTCAATCCTCCTAAGGCGGGTTTGTTCATCCCGAATGATCGGGTGGGTGACCGTAACGACCGTTCCTCGACCTTCCTCGCTTTGGATTGTCAGACCATATTTCGAGCCGAATGTCAAAGCAATCCGTGCTTGCACATTCAGCATCCCGTAACCTTGGCCTCCTTCGCCTGTGCCGGATGTCCCTGCCGGTTCAGCGCTCTTTTCCCGGCCATCCGGGGTACCCGCGGCCTGTAGTTCTTTTTGCAGGCGTGCCAGCTTATCCGGTGGAATGCCTTTGCCATCATCCCGGATGGTGATTACCAACATGCCGCTATCTTCAGCGGCTTCGATGACCACGCGGCCCGGCCCCCGGCGTTCTTTGATGCCATGGTAGATGGCATTTTCCACGATCGGCTGAAGGATCAGCTTCAACACATAGACGCCGCGAATTTCCGGAGCGATGTGCAGTGAGTAATCGAGTTTGCTCTGATAACGGACGTGTTGAATATGCAAGTAACTGCGCACATGCTCGATTTCATCATTTAGGGGGATGATGTCATTCCCCTTGCTCAGGCCGATCCGAAACAGCTTCGACAAGGACTCTGCCATTTCCGCGATATCCTCCGAGCCGTTGCGGCGGGCCATCCAATGAATGGTATCCAGCGTGTTGTACAAAAAATGCGGCTTAATATGCGCCTGCAGGCTTCTTAGCTCCGCCTCCCGCTTCTGACGCTCCTGCAATTCGGTCAGCGAGAGCAGGCGATGGATCTGCTGCAGCATGGCGTTGAAGCGGCGGCCAAGCAGGCCGATTTCGTCGGAACGGTCGCTCCAGTGGCGAATCGTCAGATCGCCGGACTGGGCTTTTTGCATAAAGGAGGCCAGCTGCCCGATCGGTCTGGAAATCGTGTGAGCCAGATAGAAGGAGGCCGTCATCCCCAGCAAACAGACGATAAACACAAAGCTAACCACGTAAAAACGAATTTCTCGCATTTCTGTAGCGGACTCCGCCATGGAAAAGACGCCCACGGTCGTCCAGTTGGTAAACGGCGAATGTCGGTAGATGAACTGCAAATCACGGCCGCCTACCCGTTCTGCGTAAGTTCCGGAGCCGTCCTGACCCAGCCGCTCCAGCGGGATGCGATTGATGTAGGGGGCTGGCGGGGAATAGATGAGTTCCCCGTTGCCGTCCACCACCGTGAGATAGCCCGTTTTCCCCAACCGGACATCCTGAGCGGTCTCGGCTATGACTCGCAGCTTGAGGTCGATTAAGACGACACCTTTGACTTGCTGGGTTTCGGGGTCGAGAATCGCCCTTACGGCGGAGACGACTTCACTATCCTTGTAGTTGACATGCGTCGTGACGTTGCGGTTTCGCGGATGACCGAGGATCTTGAAGATGCCTTTATTGCGGACCGCCTCTTGATACCATTCCTCCTGGGTCAAGTTGTCTGAGGTGCGTGCATACATTTCATTGCTGATATATTCACCGCGGCTGTTGACGATGAGAATGCCTGCAACTTCTGAATACAAGGTGGTGAAGCCTTGCAGAAACTTGCGAATTTCGTAATGATCGGTATCTGGCGGTGTTGTTGTTCGTGGAGGTGTTTGGACTGAAGGTGCCGATAAGATACGTTCCGCCTCGTTGTTGTTTTCGAGAAACTGCAGCACGTCTGAGTTAAAGGAGATGAAGAACGTCATGTTTTGCAAATTCTCCACGTACGTCTCCAACGACCGGTTCACCTTGCCGATTAACTGCAGCGTATTGTTCGTAATCTGGCGTTCGATAATGCGGTCGACGGTCCAATTCGTCAGCACGCCCAGCCCGATTGAGGGAAGGATGCTGATCAACATAAAGTGGACAATGAGTTTGTAGCGGATAGGTAAGTTGTTCAGTGAAAAACGACGGATTTCCCAGGATCGCTGACGATATCTATTTCGCATAGTAATCATTCACATTCTGTCGTGTAACGACGGTGATGCCGGTATCCACGCGTTGGGGAACGCGAGGGCCGGGATGCGAAGCTTCTTCCGAATCATGCTTCAACGAAAAGAGCAGCTGCAGCGACCAATACCCCATGTTCCAGGTGCCCTGGGCCATCGTGGCGGCGATATCTCCGCTTTTGACCAAGTCCAAGGTGCCTTTATCGGTGTCGAAGCTGATGATCTTCGGGCCGGAGGACGCCAAGCTAACGGCCTTGACGGCCTCCGCAACACCGATACCGCCGTTCGCTTCGGTGGTGAATATACCGGCGATGTCAGGGAAGTCGCGCAGGACTTCCTCCGCCGCTTGCCGGGAGTAGAGCTCATCGCCTTTGCCGTTTTTGGTGGCGACAATGTGCATGTTGGGGAATTCCTGCGTAATGGTGTCGGTAAAACCTTCGGTGCGTTCCTGATGATTTTGCTGATCCGGCACGGTGACGATGGCGACTTCCCCGCGTCCGCCGGTGAGCTCGGCCATTTTTCGGGCGGCCTTCACGCCGGCGGAATAGTTGTCGGTGCCAAGGAAGGAAAAAGCGCGGCTGCCGGGGGCATCGGAATCAAACAAGACGACCGGAATGCCGGCGTCAACGGCTTTGTTAATCGTGGCGGTGAGTTCGGTCGGATGAATCGCGGAGATCGCGATGCCGGCCGGTTTTTTCGCGATGGCCTGCTCCAGCACCGTAATTTGCTCGTGAATATCGCGCTGGGTGGAGCCGCGGTATTCCACGGAGACGTTCAGCGCCTGCGCTGCGTCTTCGAAGCCTTTCAGCCCGCTTTTCCAATAGTCAATGCCCATTTGAAACGTCACCATCACGTATTTCTCATCAATGGAACCCCGAAGGCCCCCGGAACTCCATTCGTCGTTCATCCGAATCTGGGAGCGGTAATCGAGCACGTATAACGCGAAGCAAGCGAAGAGAAGCAAGTAGACGATCCAAATCTTCTTCATTTGAAACCCCTTTCATAGAAAGAGTTACCAAGCAATTCACGTTCGACAACATCATACTATGATTCGTCGAAATTGATAATTAGTAATTTTACAGTTATGGATCCACTTCTAAATCATATAAAAATTTGATCTGCAAAATCGCTAACAAACATATAACAAATCATAACGAAATTAGTATATAATGAACGGTAACTTATAACTTGATGGAGGTCATATGAACAAACATCGTTATCCAATCCAGCATTGGAGCTTCAAGGCAAGTGACGAGACGGAGTGGAAGTCCGCGAGCGTGCCGGGCACGGTGCATACGGATCTGTATCGCAACGGGTTGATCCCTGATCCGTTTTATGGAACCAACGAGCATGATTTGCAGTGGATTGATCGAAAAGATTGGGAGTACGAAGCCTCCTTTGAAGTGGATGAGGCTTGGTTGGCTTTGCGACACTTAGAGCTTGTTTTTGACGGTTTGGACACCTACGCCGATGTCACCGTGAACGGGACGCACGTCTTATCCGCCGACAATATGTTCCGCATTTGGCGCATCGATGTGAAGCCGCTGCTGCACAAGGGGGTTAACAAGGTTGCTGTCCGCTTCCGCTCTCCTATTGCAGAGGATTTGCCGAAGCTCGAGAAGCTGGGGTATGGTCTGCCAGCGACAAACGACCAGTCAGAGCTGGGCGGGTTAGGCGACCAACGGGTCAGCGTATTTGCTCGCAAAGCGCCGTATCATTACGGCTGGGATTGGGGGCCGCGCTTCGTAACCAGCGGGATTTGGCGCGAGGTGCGGCTTGAGGGCTGGAGCGGCCCGGTGATTCGTGACCTGTTCATTCGCCAGGACCGGGTCAACGTCTCGGCTGCGGAGCTTACGGCCGTGGTAGAAATTGAAACTGCTGAGCGCTGGGAAGGGCAGATGCAGCTCACGGACGGCGAGTTGACCTGGGAGCGTTCAGTGGGATTAGAGCCGGGGGTAAACGTGGTAGAAGTACCGGCGGTCATTGCGGAGCCGAAGCTGTGGTGGTGCCGGGGGCTGGGGGAACCAGCGATGTACAACTTCCATGCTAAGCTTGTGGCAGACGGCGGGCAGGAGGCGGTCGCCGAAGCTTCTGTTCGAACCGGGCTGCGCGACATTCGGTTAGTTCGGGAGAAGGATGATGCGGGGGCTTCTTTCCGCTTCGAGTTAAACGGTGTGCCGGTTTTCGCCAAAGGGGCAAATCATATCCCGAACGACAGCTTTTTGACGGAAGTCACTCAGGAGCGTTACCGCCATGAAATCGCCACGGCAGCCGAAAGCGGCATGAATATGCTTCGCGTCTGGGGCGGCGGGATCTATGAGCAGGATATTTTCTACGAGCTGTGCGATGAGTACGGCATTATGGTTTGGCAAGACTTCATGTTTGCGTGCAGTATGTACCCAGGGGATCCCAAGTTTCTGGACAGCGTGACGCGCGAAGCGGAGGACAACCTCAAGCGGCTGCGGAATCATCCTTGTATCGCGCTATGGTGCGGGAACAACGAAATCGATTCGGCTTGGGCTCACTATGTCGAGGATGGGGGCTGGGGCTGGAAAAAGGATTATACTGCCAAGCAGCGTGAACAGATCTGGGCGGATTACGAGGCGATCTTCCACCGAATTCTGCCGCAAGCAGTAGAGCGTCTTGGCGGCGGCGTTGCCTACGTGCCTTCTTCTCCCATCCGTAAATTGACGGGGGATGCCGATCAACATGCGCTTCAAGTTACCGGTGAGGGGGATGTCCATTACTGGGGCGTCTGGCATGCAGTTGAGCCGTTTAATCACTATAACTTGAGGGTCGGCCGTTTTATGAGCGAATACGGCTTCCAATCGTTTCCGGAGCTGAAATCGGTACTGACTTACGCGCCAGAGACCGAGCTGGCACTGGAGTCTAAAATCATGCTGGCCCATCAGAAGAATGGCCGCGGGAACCAGTTAATCAAGGAGTACATGGACCTTTATTTGCCGGAGCCGAAGGATTTCCCTTCGTTTCTGTACATGAGTCAGGTGCTGCAGGCCGAGGCGATCCGCACGGCGATTGAAGCGCATCGCCGTAACAAGCCTTACTGCATGGGGACGTTGTACTGGCAGATGAACGATTGCTGGCCGGTGGCGTCCTGGGCAGGGATGGACTATTACGGACGCTGGAAGGCGTTGCAGTATGCGGTACGCCGCAGCTTCCGCGAGATCATGCTGGCGATCTACGAGCCGGAGGATGGCCCAATTTCGATCAGCGTCGTGTCTGATCTGCAGAAGCCGGTGACGGGCCGGTTGCGGTTATCGCTCTATGACTTCCAGGGGGGCTTGTTGAAAGAACAGACGTTGGAGGTTCACGCCCCTGCCGATGCGGTGGTCGAAGCAGGAGTATTCACCCGGGCGGAATGGCTGGAAGGCTATGATCCGCATCAGGTTGTGCTGTATGCGGTTCTGGAGATCGAGGGACAGGCCGTGGACAGCAAACCTTTTTACTTCGCTTCAGCTAAAGAGCTTTTGTTGCCGCAGGCAAATATTACATTTCAAGAAGTGGCCGGCAGCGGCGGCAGCCAATATACCCTGATCAGCGACGTGTTGGCGCGTCAAGTGTGGATTTCGGCGGAAGAAGAAGGGATTTTCTCCGATAATTACTTCGATCTTATTCCTGGCGTTCCGGTCACGGTGGAGTTCCGGCGGCGGGGCGGTACAGGCAGCGCAGAGCCTTTTGTCGCGGGCCATCCCGGCAAGCTGACGGTCCACTCTATGGCAGACTTCGTCTAATTTCGACTCCGGATTTTACCGTGTTATAATAAACGAATAGAAATTGCGTGTTTTGTAAAAACACGGTAAATTCCGGAGAAAAGAGATGGAGATCATACGTAACTCAAGTAACTCAAGTCGAATTCATTTCGTCGTCACGTTTGTGCTGATTGGCATGAAGCTGTTATTGCTGCGTTATTTCTTCTATGGCAGCCTTGGGGTTCAGGGATTGCCCGGAGAGTGGCTGTCGGTGTTGGCGCTGATGTGTTTGGTGGAGCTGTTGACGCCGGCTAAGGTCAAATGGGGAGTGTACTTTGGATTAAATTTGATCATCTCCGTGATTCTGTTTGCCGCGACGGTTTATAATGCCTACTTCGGTACAGTACCAACGTATGCGGTGCTCAGTGGACTCAACCAAGTTCCTGAGGTCAAAGCCAGCGTAGCTTCGCTGTTACGGCCTGAACAATTTCTATATTTCATGGATCTGCCGGTGCTGATTGCCGTTCGTATTCTTCGTGCGGCTCGCAGGCGCCGGGCTTTTCGAGGGTTCAATCTTGCGGAGGGGCTGGGGAGCCTCAGTTTCCGTAACAACCGGCCGCGTGCCCCGCTCGCGTGGAAGGTGGGGGTGGCTTTCGTCTTGATCGTCAGCCTCATGCTATCCGGCCTTTATATCCGCTGGGGCAAAGACATCGACAATGAGCTGGTGCGCGCCGAAAGCGTAGGTTTCTTTAACTTCCAGGTTGATGCAGCGATCCGCAACCAGGAGGAAGAGCGGATGATCGCGGAAGGCAATCTGAAGGAGACGGCAGTCAAAGTCCGTCAGCTTGAGAGCAGCTATCCTTACAAAGTGGATATGCCCGGGGTGCCGGCTTATTTTGGCGCTGCCCAGGGGATGAATTTGATCATTGTGCAGATGGAGTCGTTCCAGAACTTCCCGTTGCACCTGAAAATAAACGGCCAAGAAATTACGCCCGTCCTTAACGGTTTAGCGAAGGAAGGCTTCTACTTTCCATACGTGTTCCAGCAGATTGGCCCCGGCAATACGTCCGATGCCGAGTTTATGTCCAATACGTCGATCTATCCAACTGCTGCGGAGGCGATGTCAACCGGGTATGGGGACCGGGAACTGCCTAGTCTGCCGCGCCTGCTGCAAAAATACGGGTACACGGCAAATACGTTCCATATTAACAAGGTGACCTTCTGGGATCGGAACAAAATGTACCCGGCGCTGAACTTCGATAAGTATTACGACAAACCGTATTATGCCAACGATCATTTTAACGATTTTGGCGCGTCCGACGAGGAAATGTATCGAGTTGGCGTCGAGAAGCTGGCCGAGCTCAAAGCGCAAGGCAAGCCGTTTTACGCTCAATTTGTCACCACCTCAAGCCATAATCCGTTTGTTGTACCGGAGGATCGCCGCCAAATCGAGCTGCCGACGGAGATGAAAGGCACGATGCTTGGGAATTATATCGAGGCAGTCAACTACACGGACTATGCGATCGGCAAGCTGATCGATGGATTGAAGCAAACGGGGTTGTGGGAAAATACGATGCTGGTGTTCTACGGGGACCACTTTGGCCTTCAGGAGAAGGATGTGCCCGCCAAGGAGATCAGCGAGAAGCTGGGGATCGCTTACGACGAGCGGATCAGCCGGTTCAACATCCCGCTGATCATTCACATTCCCGGCCAACAACCCGGCCAAGTTGTCGAGCGCACCGGAGGCCAGGTTGATATTTTGCCGACGGTAGCTAATCTTCTCGGAATTTCGTTGGAACATGAGGGATTCACCGCCTTTGGTCATGACTTGCTGAACCTGGATCGTAATGTGGTGGGGATGCGGTATTATCTGCCGACGGGCTCGTTCTTTAACGATGAAGTCATGTTCGTCCCAGGTGCTGGCTTTGACGACGGCGCAGCGGTTTCTCTGGACACGCTGCAGCCTGTCGCTGATATTGCGCCGTATCGCAGCGATTACGATTACATTTTGCAACTGATGAAGCTCTCCGATGAATATGTTAAGCTCCTTCCGAAACGGGGAAGATAAACGCAACAAGGCCCTGCTAGATACCGCAAGAAATAAGCGGTTCATAGCAGGGCCTTCATTTTTTAATCATTAGCCAAGGATGGTATACCTTGTTTTCGCGCTCTCGGCAACCAGCTCCGGAAGCTCTTGCAGCTGAAGCTCATAAACTTCACGGGTGATGCTGCCATCGTCCAACCGTTTCTGCAACTGCTCCTGTAGTTGGGCAATTTGCAGCTGGATAACCTGGTTTGCATCCTGACCATGGGATTCGGCAATCTCTGCCAGCGACTGGCCTTCAAGCAAAGCGTCGTAAACCTCCCGGTCGGAGGAAGCGCCCAGCACTCGGTTCAGCTCGTCCTCCTGACGCTCCGCCTTATTGCTTTGGTTGGATTGCTTGGAGGGGTGAGCCGCATAGCTCAGGCTGGTTACAAAACTGGACATGTTGGGGTTTATCGTAATCACAAGGGCCATCGTGCCGAGAATAACAACTTTTTTAAGTTTGAATTTCATAGATTACATTCCTCTCTTTGATGCAAGGGATCGTATTGATTGTAAAAAATCATTGTTGTGAGATCATGGATGTCTACTAGTAATACGGTTCAGGAGCCCGGCAAGTTTCAAATTGGCTCCAATCCCTTGAATGAAAGGGTGGTGCTCAAGGGGGGTGTCCCTTATAATGGAATTTATTTCACGCTGATTTTCGGAACAGAGGGGGCTGCGAGAAATGGGTGATTTTATGACGGTTCATTCGCTCAACGTGGGAAAGCCAGTCGAGGTGGAACATCAAGGCAAAACGGTACGAACCGGCATCTTCAAAACGCCGGTGACGGAAGCAAGGTATCTCTCGTCGGTGAATTTTGCCGGTGATGAGCAAGCAGACCTTAAAAATCACGGGGGACCTGACAAGGCGGTTTGTGTCTATCCGTATGAGCGCTATGCTTATTGGGAAGAGAAGTTGGGGATTACCTTGGCACTTGGGGCGTTTGGGGAAAATATTACAACCGAAGGCATGCTCGAAGATGAGATCTGCATCGGTGACCGGTTCCGTATGGGCGGTACGATGGTTCAGGTCAGCCAACCACGTCAGCCTTGCTTCAAGCTGGGGGTGAAGCATGGTTTGCCCGAACTGCCGCTGGCCATCCAGCAAACGGGATATACCGGATATTATTTCCGGGTGCTCCAGGAAGGAGAGGTTCGGCCCGGGGATCAACTGGAGCTTGTCGAGAGGCATCCCGCAGGAGTTACGCTGACGTTCGCGAACCGCGTGATGCACGTCGACAAAGAGGATGCCGATGGGATCCGGCGTATTTTGGCCGTGGAGGAGTTGTCAACCAGTTGGCGTGAACAGTTGACGGCCCGGTTGAATCGATTGACCGGCAAATAACCAGCTTGCAATACATCCGCTGCCCGTGATGGGGGCGGATTTTTTCATGCTTCTAGTCCTAGATAGATGGCGATAGTCCCTGGTTTATCCAGAATTTCTCGTACGGGGATAGGCATCTAGGAGTGAAAATTTTTTTACAAGCGGGAAACATAGAAACTTTTACCTGGTATCGCACGTCAAATGGGAAGAGTTACTTTTTCTTTAGCTGTGCATTAGCAAGGGGAGGATGAGATGTTTGAAAAAAATTTGGGCTTCGCTCTTAGCCGCACTCTTAATAATACCAATCTTTCAACAGACAACGGCGCAAGCGGCTACGCCGATCAGCATTTACATTGATGGTAACCGGCTGACTACCGACCAGGATCCGGTTATCATTAGCGGACGGGTGATGCTGCCGCTCCGGGCTATCTTTGAAGCGCTGGACGCCAAAGTGAACTACAACCAGACGTTGAAGACCGTTACCGCCTACAAAGACGGTACCACGATCACGCTGAAGCTGATGTCGCGTTCGGCAACCATCAACAATGAGACGGTTTTGCTCGACGTGCCGGCACAAAGCGTGAAAGGCAGAACAATGGTGCCCGTCCGCTTCGTCAGTGAGGCGTTAGGGCAGCAAGTCGGGTGGAACAATTCCGCCAAAATCGTAACGATTAAATCCGGCTTTGGATCGGGCGGATCGGGCGGCTCGGATAACGGAAGTGATCCTGGTCCGGTAACCTACGTCACGGCCCGTGATGTAGGAAATTACGGGGATGGACGGGATTTGCAAATCAGCTTCTCGAAATCCTCGAACGAATCGCGCGTTGAACAGTATCGCGTGATGGTCGTGAAGGCAGCGAATGCTTCCAGCTTTAATCTGGCAGCCGCCCAGAAAGTCGGCTCGGCCAATTACACCTCGTTGTCTCCGTCAGGATCCGATCCGTCCTTAACGCTGTCAGCCAGCGCACGGGATGTGGACGGAGCAGCGATTCGTGAGGATCAATCCTACGTTGCTTATGTATTGGTGATCGGCAAGGGCAACAGCGCCAATACGTTGTCGAATCCATCACCGGCCTTTACGTTGACCAACACCGTGTCCGTTGCGGCTCCAACGAACGTTAAAGTCAGTGACGTGAGCGATTACGGCGATGGCCGCGACCTGAGCGTCACCTTTACAAGAGCGCAAAATGAAAGCAACATCGCAAACTATCGCGTGTTCGTCGTCAAGACGAAGGACGCTAGCAGCTTTACAGTGAGCACGGCGAACAACCTGTCCAGCTCTTACTACACGCTTGTGTCCAAAACAGGGAGCGGATCGACGTTAACCGGTCAGTTGTCCTCTTCCACGCGGGATACGTCCGGTGATCTGATCAAGAACGGCGTGTCCTACACAGTGTTTGTGTTATCTGTGAGCAACAGTACGGGGTATGCGAACAAATTGTCGTCCGGCTCCTCGGCGATTACGCTCTCGCAAGGCTCGATTATCGCGCCGGTCATCACGAAGGTGGAAGACTGGAACGACTACGGCGACGGCCGCGACCTGCGGGTGAGCTTCAACCGGATCTCGGATGAAACGCGGATCAGTTCGTACCGGATCTTCGTTGTGAAAGCCAGTGACTATGCGAACTTCAGCCTGGCCAAAGCCAACCAAGTCTCTAGCGTGAACTATACGCAGGTGAACAAGACCGGTTCGAATATTACTTCGTATGCCTTGTCCTCCAATGCCCGGGATGTCGACGGAGCCACGATTCGCAACGGTGTCAGCTATCGGGTATTCGTTATGGCCGTGGGTACCGGGGCTTACGCAGGAAACAATACGCTGTCGTCCGCTTCGGCTGCGATCACGTTAACCAATGGCAGCACGGTGGATATGGTATCGAACGTCACGGTCGAAGACGTGAGCGATTATGGGGACGGCCGCGACCTGAAGGTAACCTTCACTCGGGCTGTGAACGAAACGTATATCAGCAATTATCGGATCCTGGTGGTCAAAACCTCGGATGCGAATAACTTTACGTTAGCCAAGGCTAACAATGTTGGCAGCGCCAATTATACGACGGTGAGCAAGAACGGCTATACACTTTCCACGGTTCTGAAATCGGGGGCGAGAGATGTCGACGGAGCCACGATCCGCAACGGCGTCAGCTATCGGGTGTTTGTCCTGTCGGTAGCCAGCAACGGATATAACCTGAGCAATGCGTTGTCTTCTTACTCCTCGCCGATTACATTGTCGCCAAATACAATTGATGCGGTTTCGAATATTAAAGTCTCCGACGTAAACGATTATGGCGATGGCCGGGATATGCAGGTTTCGTTCTCACGTGCTTCCAATGAAACGTACATCAGCCAATACCGGATCATGGTGGTGAAATCGTCGAACGTTGGCAGCTTCAACTTATCGAAAGCAAATGCGCTGTCCAGCGATAGATATACGTCGGTCAGCAAAGGCAGCAGTACTTTGACTGCTACTCTCAACGCAAGTGCGAAAGACGTTGACGGCGACCGGATTAAAAACAACGTCGCTTACCGAGTTTTTGTCCTGTCCGTAGCCAATAACGGTGGGAACAATGTATTGTCGACGTACTCGAACTTAATTACGTTAAGCGACAATAGCGCTGTTAGTGCAGTTAATGGTTTGTATGCACAATTGAATGGCACGAAAAGCGGTACCTACCGAGATATCGATTTCGGTTTTAATAAGCTGGCAAATGAAAGTAATGTCGTGGAGTACCGGATTCTCGTAGTTCCAGCATCAAAAGCGGGTAACTATAAACTTACGGATGCCAACAAGGTCAACGATCCAGAGCGATTCACATCGGTAAATCCGAGCGGGAAGAACGTGAAGCAAACCTTGGCACACTCGAAGGACGTTGATGGAAATGAGATCAACAAAGATACCTCGTATCAAATTTTTGTTTTAACTGTAGCCAAGAACGGTGCTAACGCTCTATCTGCCGCGTCTAATGCTGTGAAGCCGACAGTGGGGCCGGATAATATTTCGGTTGCTCCGGTAACTCGACTCAATGCGGTGGCTGAAGGGAACTCCATTAAGGTTGATTTTGAGCAGCCTGACAACAGGAATTACATTCGATCCTATAAGGTTCTCGTAATTTCTGAAGACCAAACTTTAAACTTGGATGCGGCTATCGCTTTGAAAAACAATGGTGTCAATGTACCAGCCGATAATGGCACACTCAGTACTGTGGTTAGCCAAGATATCTATCACAATCCGATTGCTGCCGGGAAATACAGAGTCTATATTCTGTCAGAGCCGGATGGGACTAATGCAAAAGGATATGCACTTTCGAACTCTATAACGGTAGAAGTCCCTGTGGTACAATCGGAGCCCGAGGATGAGGGGCAAGGTGCAGAGCCGAAGGATACGGATTCATCTTCACTATAAATTCGATGTGCATTCACAAGAGCGGTGCGCTTAAGGCGCCGCTCTTTTTTTGTGTGTAATTGGCTCAGTACAGGCGGCGGATTGACAATCTTTTCAAAATTTATGTAACATTAAGGTCAAACTAGGGAGCGGAAGGAACCCAAATGCGGAACATCGATGCAGTAGTCAAAGCAGACGGAACGCTGGATGCGAGCAAGATCTGGCGCCGGGAACCTATGTACCAAGGCATGAATGGACAATGGGTGGAGCGGATCTACCTCGCTCCGGGTCAAAGTTATATTTTCAAGCCGCTGACGAACGGGGAATCGGCGGACCGGGAGGCATGGGTGTACCGGGACGTGTTGGCGGAGCTGCCTGAGATTCCAGCGCCGATGCTGCTTGCCGCTTCGCCGGAGGGGAGCGGTGCTAAGAGCTGGGCGATCTTCGAGGATCTGGGGCAGCTGAACCATACCTACCGGCTGGAGTACGCCCGAGCGGCGGTGCGACAGCTGGCTCGCCTGCATGCGGCTCCCGTGGAACAGTGGCCGAGCTTGCCCGCCCAAGGCCCGAAGCCCGGCATCGCAGCCATCGCCGCAGACGTGCTGAATCGGCGGGAGGAGGCACTGGCTGTCTTAGGCGGACAGGGGCTGCCGGTCCAGTGGTTGGATTCCGAGGTCATCTCGGCGGTCCGGGACGGGCCCGGCTTCACGGCCAAGCGGCAGGTGCTGTCGCATGGCGATCTGCATCAGGGCAATTACGCCGTGACAGGGGTGGGGCGCGTGGTGTTGCTGGATTGGGAGCATGCGCACCGGAATCTCCCCTATTGGGATTTGTACCATCTGATCGACATGTCCCATCCGCGCTTTCCTAAGGTGATGCCGGCAGAGGATCGGATGGAGCTGCTTGAGACGTATCTTGCAGAAGCGGACAAACAGGGCACGCCATGGGTCAAGGATGTGCTGATCCAGGAGTACGCCTGGGTTGCTGCGATCTTTTCCCTATGGATGCTCCTCTTGATTGAAGGAGATTTGCGCCGAGGCGGCGGCGTTTGGACGAAGGAAGGGCTGCTGCGGCAGCGGGAAGAGACGGCGAAAGGCTTGACTGGATGTTTGGAACTGCTGGAGAACCATGGGTAGCCTATGAACACTTGCGATTGCGATCTGTTAACGGACTGTAGTGACCTTATCAGCTCATTTTTCGAATATTTCCTGCAGTAACGGACCTGTAAGCCGCTATTTGGGCTATAAAGAGGTGTTTCTACCGGATTTGCCTACAATAAGGTCTCTCAAGTCCGTTAAACTCGCGTAGCCTCGGATTCATAGCCATTAGCGTCCATTAGGTCCGTTAGCGGTTGACGAAGCAAGTCATGACGTGGCAAGCCACATACTACTATATCAACTAGAGGCGGGATCAAATGAAGAAAGTCGGTTTAGTCATGCGAAAAATCCAGTTTGCGGAAGCCCAAGGCCCGCGCGTGTTTGCGGAGCGGCTGCGCGACATCGGCCGGGAACTGGGCGTGGAAGTTGTGTTCATCTCACCGGAGCGCCATGTCAGCGGACACGATTGGCTTCCCGGCTATGAACATGAGAAGGGGGATTTGGTCAATTACGATATCGTGCTGGACCAGATTTACTCGCAGAACATCGAGCACGTGATTTATACGGTATCCGGGTTTACTTTTCTGAAAATGTTCCTCCCCAAGAGCGTACTGTTTCCCCACAGCTTCCCTGATCCGGCGCTGACAGGTTACGAAATGATGAAGCCGTTCTATGGCATCGTGGACAAGGCGATCGTACAGACGGAGTTTTTGCGGAAGCAAATGAACGACGTGTTTGGTGTGACGGATGTGGATGTGATCCCAATCGGATTTAATGAAACGTTAGCGGAGCGGTATTATGACCCTGCGGCCATTGTGGAGAATCGGGTATTGTGGATCGGACGGGACGAGGAGAATCGGCGGCCGGACCTGGTGCTGGAATATGCGCGGCAGAATCCGGACAAGGATGTCGTGATGGTGTTTGGCGGGGAGCGTTATAAGGAAAGTGTGAAAAAATACAACATCCCTCGTAACGTTACCCTGAAGTTTGCATTAACCCAGGACGAGGTGTTCGCGCTGATGAACTCGGCCAAGGTGTACTGGAGCTGTTCCCGGTTTGATACCTTTGCGATGCCGCTGACCGAAGCGCTGGCGATGGGCAAAATCGTCGTCAAACCAGAGCATCCGTGTTATGGCCACATCAGCTCTCGGCACGCCTTTTCCGGCAACGAGCACAACTGGTTTGAGCTGGTTAACATGGCGGCAGCTTCACCGCTGAAGTTTTCCAGGGACAATCGGGATTACGCCTTTGAGAAGTTTTCAGCGACCGTGATGAAGCGAGGCTACGAGCGGTTCTTTGGGGAGTGGCTCAAATGAGCGGGCGGACGGAAGAAACCAATGCGGCTCGGAATATCATTAATAGTTAATCACGATAAGGACAGTCGATTCACGACTGCCCTTATTTTTTTTGCCTGAGCAGGAATTATTAGGATATAAGCGGAATTACAAATTACAAACTCAAGAACTATAGGCCTAAGTTCCAACATACACTTGGTATATAAATTCATCGGCCAGAGAAAGGGCTGAAGTTACATGTCACAACCCATGCTTACCGATGGGCAACCGTTTTTCTTTTATGAGCCGCCCTCCACACAGAACCAGGATCAGGGGGAACGCCGTGAGATGATGTATCGCGACCCGGACCGGATCTACGTGGGATTCTGGCGAAGGTTGCTCGCGTATTTGATCGATGCTGCCATTTTAACGCTTGTCAATTGGTTGCTGCCTTTGCCCGATCTGGTCCAGCGGATTCTGGATATCTTATATTTTGTGATCATGCCCTGCTCTTCCTGGCAGGGGACGGTCGGGAAGCGGGTGATTGGCGCAAAAATTGTAGATGGTCAAGGAGAACGAATTTCGTTTTTACGTTCGCTCTGCAGGTACTTTGCTCAGATTTTATCCGCTTTGATCCTGTTGATCGGTTTTATCATGATTGGTTTTACCCGGGAGAAGCGGGGATTGCACGATTGGATCTGTGACACGTTCGTCATTAACCGGGATTCGGAGTTTTATCCTTAACCGAAGATGCACTTCGGTTATTTTCAATATTTATGAAAGCGTTTTAATTAATTAGAAGAGCAGAAACGGAGGAGAAGGCAAATGACATTGGCAGAGCGATTGGGGTACGGGCGGGAAGCCAAACTGTTGATTGTAAACGCGGACGATTTCGGCATGTGCCATGCGGAGAATATGGCGATTACCCAACTGCTGCAGGAACGGGCGGTATCCTCCGCGACGGTGATGATCCCTTGCTCCTGGGCCAAGGAAGCAGTGGCGTGGAGCGTTGCCAATCCAGAGTACGATGTGGGGGTCCATTTGACGTTCACCAGTGAATGGAACGGGTACAAGTGGGGGCCGGTTACCCGGGATGGAGACGTGCGAACTCTGGTGACAGAGGAAGGTTATTTTCCCGAGGACGTCGCCCGCTTCGAATTGCAGGCCACCCGGCCGCAAGTGCGCCTTGAAATGATTAATCAGGTGGAGACCGCATTGGCGCTAGGCTTGGCTCCTACACATCTCGATAACCACATGGGCAGCCTATATGGTTTGGCAACAGGGAACCATTTCCTAGACGTGACGTTTGAGATCTGTGCGGATTACGGATTGCCCTTCCGGTTGCCTCGTTCACTGCCGCAAATAGGGAAATTGCCCCCGGAGGCGAATGCCCTCATGCGTCAGGTCACCGAGTTAGCTGACCGGATGGGTGTGATCCTCCTCGACGATCTCATCGGTCTGCCCTTTGGCAAGCAGCCGGGCGAAACATACGAGAGCTACAAACGCGATATGATTGCGGTTCTTAAAGGGCTCCGCCCCGGCGTTTCAGAGATTATCATCCATCCAGCGCTTGCAACGGAAGAACTGAAGGCTATCCATCACGAATGGGAAAAAAGACATTGGGACTACATGTTGTTCCGAGATCCAGACATTAAGACGGTTCTTGCGGAGGAAGGCATCGAGATGATCCGTTGGAAGGACTTGCAGGATCTGCAGAAGTCACAGCAGCGGCTTTAGGGCCGGCTGGCTGATTGAATAAAGGAGGCAGGGCGGATGATGCGAACCGCAAATCCGGGAAACCGGACGGAGCTTCAAAAGGTAGCCTACAGTTCGGGCAATCTGGCGGTCAATTTGATGTCGCAAGCTTTTGCAACCTATCTCGTCTATTATTACGTCGACGTGCTGGGCGTACGGCCTGCCTGGATCAGCTTGGCGATGATCTTTCACGGCGTGCTGAATGCTGTGCTGAACCCGTTGTTTGGTCATTTGTCTGACCGGACCCGCACCCGGTTTGGCAGACGCCTTCCTTATATCGGGTTTGGAATGGTTCCGCTGGCGGCAGCGTTTGCATTGCTGTGGGTGCCCCCGGCGGCGGAAGGAGCAGCCTTTCCATATTTTATTGGCACGGTGATTCTGTATGATGCATTATTCGTCTTGGTTGTTCTGAACTACTCGGCTTTGTTCCCGGAGATGTTCCAGAGTATTAAGGACCGAGCGTATGTCTCTTCATGGCGGCAAATGATGGGGATCGTGGGCATGATTGTAGGTGTCGCGATTCCGCCGCTCCTTTATTCTCAGATTGGTTGGGGTGCGATGGGGGTTATATTCGCTGGATTGTCGGCCATCTTCCTAGCGTTATCCCTTTGGGGCAGCCGGGAGCATCATGATCCGGAACGTGCCACCTTCCGTTTATCCACAGCGGTTCGACATACTTTGGGGAACCGAGCGTTTGTCCTTTACGTGACTGGCAGCTTTCTGGTGCAGTTTACATTTGCACTGCTGCCTGCCGGGATTCCGTTCTACACCAAATACGTGCTGGGTCGCGAGGAGAGCTATAACACCTTGTTGCTAGGGGCCATCTTTATCACCGCGATTCCTTGCGTATTTCTGTGGGGACGGATCACCGCCAAATATGGAGCTCGGCGGGGCATCCTCATTGCGGTGGGCTGCTATGCCGCAGCGTTGCTGCCGTTCGGCTTGGTTACACAGGCAGGCGGGGCGATGGGCACCGCTGCAGCCGTCGGCATCGGATTGGCAGGACTGCTGGTGCTGCTTGATGTCCTGTTGTCTGAGGTGATCGATGAGGATGAGCGGCGTACTGGGGCAAGACGGGAGGGCATGTACTTCGGCATGAACGGATTTATCGTGCGCTGGGGCGTTTCGCTGCAGGCGGCATGCATGGGGCTCATTCTGGAGGCGAGTGGTTACGACGCCGCATTAAATGAGCAGCCGGCATCGGCCGCGATGGGCATCCGATGGATGCTTAGCGGGATACCGGCTGGAGCGTTGCTGCTGGCATGGTTATTTTTTTACTTATTCCCTTTGGGCAAGAGAACGTCATAACCCGAGAGGATCGGGTGTTGTAACGCCCATTAACTTGATTTCAGCAAGCCCTCTACGGCTTCTTCGTTCAGCGGACGGCTGTAATAGTAACCTTGAATTTGATCGCAGCCGTTCTTCTGCAGAAATTCGAACTGCGCTTTCGTCTCGACGCCTTCGGCCAGCACCGTCATACCCAGCGATTTGCCTAACTGGATGATGGAACGAAGCAGAGAGTTGTCACGTTCGGAGCACGGCGTCTCCTGCACGAAGGTTCGATCGATTTTCAGCACCTGAACCGGGAGCGACTTCAAGTAATGGATCGAGGAGTAGCCTGTCCCAAAGTCGTCTACCGAGAGTGAGATGCCCTTTTGCTGCAAGGCCGTTAAAGTATCCTTGATCATCACATGATCGTTTAACAGCGATTCGGTGACCTCCAGCTCCAAATACTGTGGGGCAAGACCTGTCTCGTCCAGCACCTGTTCAACGGTACGCAAGAATTGCGGATGTCGGAATTGCACCGCTGAGACATTCACCGATACCGGCAGCTTCGGATACCCGGCCTCCTGCCAACGTTTATTGGCTTTGCACGCCTCCAGCAGGACCCATTCGCCTAATTCAACGATAAACCCATTCTCCTCGGCGATCGGAATGAAAGAGTTGGGCGGAATGTATCCCTGGACGGGGTCCTTCCAGCGGATCAGCGCTTCAAAGCCGGTCAGCTCTTGGGATAAGGCATTTACCTTGGGCTGGAAGTGCAGCTCAAACTCCCCTCTTGCCAGTGCGCGGATCATTTTTTTCTCTAACGTAATTTGGCTCTGCAGCCGGTCCATCAGGTATTGATCATAGTAGTGCGGGCCTTCGAGCGCTTCCTTCTTGGCTTCCTTCATCGCCATTTCTGCATGCTGCAGCAGTTGATGAATGTCAGATCCGTCGTCCGGGTAGAGGCTGACCCCCATTCCGAAACTGACCTGGAACGCATAGTCGGATATTGTGTAAGGCTCTCTAAGCGCTTTATACAAATCTAGTGCAAGTGTATGTATGTATAAGGGATCCGTGATATTCGACACCAATACGAAAAATTCATCTGCAAAATTCCGGCATATCGGTGTTCCATCCGGGAATGAACGACGCAGTCTTTCTGCGACTTGGCGCAGCAGTTCATTGCCTTTGCTCTCGCCATAGCTTTCATTAATCAGCCGAAAACGGTTGAGATTGATACAAATGACAGCGGCCGTGGTATTCTCGGCTTGGGCCGAAACGAGCTCGGTGTACATCAGCTCCTTAAAATAGTTGGAATTCAGCAGGTGGGTCACCGGATCGAAATGGGACAACTGACGAAGTCGTTCCCTTGAAGCTTGTTGCTTCTCCATTTCCCGAGTTACGTCGAACTGAAGCCCAATGAAATAGAGTAGATGCCCGTCCGAATCCAAAATGGGACTGATGACAAACTGGTTCCAGAAGGTGCTGCCGTCCTTTTTATAGTTCTTGATGGTTACTGTAGCGGCCCCAATTTCCTTGATCGCTTTCCGAATTACGGCGAGATGTTCTTTGTTGGTCTCTTTTCCCTGAAGGAAACGGAGATTCCGATGGAGAACTTCCTCTCGCTTGTATCCGGTAATCTTCTCAAATCCTTGATTGACATAGACTAATGGATTGTCCGGAAGATTCGGATTTGTAATCGCCAGGCCAACGCCCATCCGATCAATGGCCTGAAACAAGGCCGAAGCGGTGAGCACGGATTCAGGCTGGAATAGGGAGCGTATCTGATCGTCTTCCACAATACAAAGCCTCCTCGAAATGATCCGCTGTAGAAGTAGAATAACAGACGATGTATGTCATACGGGAGAATCTACTAAAGTCATCACTTATGACTCCATCATACATGTGGCACGGTACCGATGGCAATCGATTTTTCCGACAAGGTGCGACAGAAGACGCGCATCCTTTCACCTAAATGCCAGTAGTCGTATGATAGAGAACAAAAGTTGACTATATCGATCAGATGCAAAAAAAGCGAGCCTGGGGGTCCCTAAGCTCGCACTTATTTTGAATAGGCTGACTATTGAACGTCAGTTACCTCGGATTGCATCATTTCCAGCTTGCGGATGATCTCCTTTTGCCATTGGCGGTCGCCCAAATGGGTGGCAAGATTGAGCAGATCCAAGTAATCATCGATGTTCAGCCTTGTCTTTCTGCGGGCGGCTAACAATCTCATGGGCATTCTCTCCTCTTACACTGTTGTTCGTTGATAAACCAGGTCAGCTCTGAATTAATAATGATAATCATTATCATATAATCCTCATTTTTATTATGCACAAATCTGTATCGCTTGTAAATAGCAGCAATACCGTTTATTTTAGATTTAAACGAAAATGGGGAGTGATGGGATGGCTGCAGCCAACAAGGGATAAGCTAACCTCAAAGAACATCATAAAATGAATTAACGGGGGGCGTTATGGAGACTGAATCGCTGTTAAAAGTTGAGGAGCTCGCAATCAAGAAATATAAGATTTTTATGCAAAGTCATATCCGGTATATTGCCAGAGCAATGCTGGCGAGCATGTTTATCGGTTTTGGAGTCATCGTTGCGTTTAAGAGCGGGAACTTCTTCTACGTGGAGCATTCGCCGCTGACCTATCCGATGGCCGCCTTGACCTTTGGCGCTGCAATTATTCTTATCGCTTACGGCGGCGGGGATCTATTTACCGGAAATACGTTCTATTATACATACGCGGCTTTAAGGAAACGGCTGAAATGGCTGGATGTCACCAAGTTATGGGTGTTTAGCTACCTCGGCAATATTTTGGGCGCAGCCGCTTTTGCCCTTTTGATTTACTTAACGGGCTTATTTGCCGATGCTTCGGTGAATAGCTTCTTGCTCAACGTAGTTGAGCATAAGATGACGACTCCTGCCACAGAATTGTTTTTCCGCGCCATTCTTTGTAATTGGTTGGTGTGCCTGGCTTTTTTCATTCCGATGGCGCTGCAAGGGGATGGGGCGAAGATGTTTGCGATGATGTTGTTTGTCTTCTGCTTTTTTATCTCCGGTTATGAACATAGTATTGCGAACATGTGTACCTTCGCCATCGCTTTGGTGCTGGACCATCCCGCCACAATATCGTTTGGCGGTGTTCTTCACAACTTGATTCCTGTCACCCTAGGTAATTTGGTTGGCGGGGTGCTGTTGATGGGCTTTATGTACTATTTCGCCAACAAGCCGTATCTGGATGCGGAGGATGCTTCCGGTACGTCGAAATAGCCAACAGGTTCAGTCAGACATCTTCTCATCAGGAGGTGTCTATTTTTTTTTGTAGAACCATGTAATATGGCATAGGTCTTCTTGTACTCCTATGATAAGATAAAGCAAAATATGCTAATTTTCGTGATTTGATAGTACCTCCACTATCCTAACGTAAAGGGTGTATCGCGAATGAAGCAAATCCGTCTGTTATGGGTGGCATTCCTGCTTGTGGTTTTGGTCACGGCGGGGTTAGGCTCGACAACAGTCGAAGCGGAGCAGAAAGAGGTTCGTTACCAGACGGAGCTGGACTATCCTCCTTATAAGTTCAGTCAAAACGGATTTCTGATGGGCTTCGATCTGGAATTAACCCACATGCTCTTCAAAGAGAAGGACTATACGCTGGTTTACTCCACCTCGGATTGGAAAAACGTGTATCAAGCTCTTACGGAAGGGGAGGCGGATACGTCCGGATTAATGGCGATCCAAGAGAATCGAAGGCAGGATGTGCTATTTTCCAAGCCGGTGATGCGGACTTATATCGGAGTCTATGCGGGAGAGCATTTTCGCGGCTCATTAAGGACGGATGAACTCCACCAATATTCCGTTGGCGTAGGCGCCGGACAATATACGGAAGATATTTTACGGACTAAAGTTGGTGTAACGTCTTATCGTACATATCCTACCGTCGAAGCGGCCCTTGCCGCATTAAAACGGGGAGAAATCGACCTGTTGTTTGAGAATGAGAACGTCGTCGATTATTTGATTGTTAAGCAGGACATGACCGGAGAGGTTCACAAGTTGCTGGAAGGTTTGTATCCCTGCGATGTGGCTTATGGGATCAGCAAGCAAATGCCGGAGTTGGTTGAGTATGTGAACCGCCGGATTGATGATGTGAAGCGCTCAGGGGTGTATGAGGAGCTCTATCTGAAATATTTCTTCACCCATTCTGAATCCTACTCTTACGCATTACGGAACCGACTGATTCTCATCGGCGGACTGTTGGTCGGAGGGGGAGCCATCGGCTACACTTTACTTCGGACGTACATCAAACGTCTGCGCCGCACGATTCACGGCGAACGGGAATTTTCGAGGGAAGTGCTGGATCATAGCAACCTGTTTATTTGGGCGGTACATGGTGACGGGACAACGGTGCGTTTCAATCGGTACGCCGAGATGATTACCGGTATTCGGGAAGGAGAAGCGATTGGACGGCCATATACGGAGCATTCTCTGCTGCAGCACGCATGCCGGGAGTTGATTCCGCTGTTGGATCAGGCGCTTGCGTATCGCTTTGTGGATCATTGCGAGATTCATTTATTTTGCGCGGATCAAGGGAAGGATAAGGCGTTCTTGTTCCGCACGACAGTGATTCCTGGACTGAAAGGTGACCCGGATGTTTTCATCATGACTGGTGTAGATATCGAAGAGCGTAAGCAATTCGAAAATAAGTTGCATTACAGCTATCAGGAGCTGGAGGCTGCGCATTTAGAGTTAACGGCGACTCAGGAAGAATTAAGACAGAACTTCGATATGCTGCTGGATAATCAGGAGCGGCTAAGACGTAGCGAAGAGCGCTATCGCATGGTCACGGAGGCATCCAACGGCGGCATTTGGGAGTGGGATTTGGATCGGAACCATCGGTATTATTCGCCGAGATGGTTTGAACTGCTGGGTTACGAACAAGAGGATTTAATAACCAGCGAGATGATGCAACAGGTGGTCCATCCGGAAGATAATGTGAAAATCCATGAGGAATTTGCGTCCTTACAGGCAGGGGTCAAAGAGGTCTTCGAGTGCGAATATCGGCTGCGGTGCAAAAACGGGGAGTACCGCTGGTTTTTAGGACGAGGGAAAGCGCTGTTTGATGATCAAGGGCGGGCCTATCGGATGGTGGGATCGAATATCGATATTCACCAGTTGAAATTGTACCAGCAGCGGATGCGGCATCTCGCCTACTACGACACACTTAGCGACTTGCCGAACCGGTTATATTTGCTTGAGAAAATGGATGAACTGGTTTCCCGAGAGGATGCCAAAGCCGCATTATTTTTCGTAGATACGGATAATTTTAAATTTATTAATGATACGTTGGGGCATAAATTTGGGGATCGGCTGCTGATACAGGCCAGCGCTCGCTTGACCTCCCTGATTGGAGAGGCCGGGATGCTCTTTCGCCTCGGCGGGGATGAGTTTGTAATTCTGATGAATGATGCGGGGAAGGAAGAAGCAACGGGACTGGCCCAAAAGCTGATCCAGGGATTCAAGGAGCCGTTCCGGATAGACGACAGCGATCTGTATGTATCGATTAGCATCGGAATATCGTTCTACCCGGAAGACGGACGGAGCCCGGAGGAACTTCTCAAGAATGCCGACGTCGCGATGTACGCGGCCAAAGAGGCGGGGAAAGGCCAATATGCCGTCTTCGCTCCAGCTTTCCTTGAAGCGTTTAATGAGCGAGTGGTCTTGGAAAAGAACCTGCGGCATGCGCTCGACCGGGGGGAGTTCATCATTCACTACCAGCCTCAAATCTCGGTTCGCGACGGCCAAATTTGCGGGTTTGAAGCGCTGATCCGTTGGAACAGTCCGGAACTTGGCTTCGTATCGCCTTTATCCTTTATCAAAATAGCCGAGGACAGCCGCCTGATCGTCCCAATCGGCGAATGGGTGCTGCGAGAAGCGTGTGCTTTCGCCAAACGTCTTGAGGACGACGGGTTTGGAACGTATAAAATCGCTGTGAACATTTCCGTGGTTCAGCTGCTTGAAGAAGACTTTGTTGGCAAGGTGTTGCAGATCCTTCAGGAGACCGGCTTGAATCCTGAATACTTAGAGCTGGAAATTACCGAGTCGATGATTATGGAAACGTTGGAATCACTGGTGCCGAAGCTCAATGAATTGAAGGCCAACGGCATTCAAATCGCATTAGATGATTTTGGCACCGGCTATTCCTCGCTGGGGTCACTTAAGCAGATGCCAATTACAACATTGAAGGTGGATCGATCATTTATTGAGCATTTGCCGGAACAGGATGACAGCCGTTCGCTCGCGAAAGCAATCGTTCTGATCGGACGCAAAATGGGGCTTCAGGTCATCGCCGAAGGTGTAGAAACCAAGCAGCAGATGGAGCATGTACGCCGCGCGAAATGCGATGTCATTCAAGGGTATTATATTAGCAAGCCGCTTCCGGAGGTAGAGCTGCGCGATTTGCTGCGAAGCTTCCCGCTGGATGAGATGGCATAAAAATAACCTGCAGTCTCGTGGAATATAGAACACGAGACTGCGGGTTATTCTTTTTGGATCAAAGGCCGGCTGTCGAGCCGCTGACTTGCACAGGAACGGAATCCGGTTCGCTGAGGAACGCAGTAATCGGCATGGAGGCGGCGCCGAGTGCGGTCGATCGGATGCCTAAGTTGGCGAAAGCTACTGCGGATTTCTTCCGGTGATAAGACAAGCTGCGGTTTTCGATGGTGCGCAGCATCGCATCCTCAATGAGGTCCCCGGCTAGCGACAGACGGTTGCCGATGACGATCAGCTCCGGATTGAGGATGTTGACCAAATTGGCGAGTCCAACGCCAAGCTGGGCGCCGATTTCATTCAGGAGCTGGGTCGCCCGGGAGTCACCGCCGCGGGCCAGTTGAAGCATCTCCTCCAGGTCGGGGTGCTGTTCTCCCCACACCTTGGCGGCTCGGTCAAGCAACGCCTTCTCCGAGGCGAGCGTTTCCCAGCAGCCGCGGTTGCCGCAGCGGCAGAGCGGGCCGTTCTCGGCGACGGTCATATGACCCACTTCGCCGGAGAAATTCGACGTGCCGCGGTACAGTTCGCCGCCAACGATAATGCCGGAACCGATGCCGATCCCGATGCTGAGGTAGATCAAGTTTTGGGCCTCGCGTCCGGCCCCAAAGAGCTTCTCGCCTATCGCGCCGGCGTTGGCCTCGTTATCAATATGAAGATTGGCCCCGAATTCGGAGGCCAGCGGTTCTAATAATTCAACCTTGTTCCAATCCAGGTTGGGTGCGGAGATCACCCGGCTCTTGTCGTCGACGAGCCCGGGTACGCCAATGCCGATCCCCACGATCCCATACGGGGATTCGGGTAATTGCTGGCGAAACTCATGGATAGTCTGACGAATCTGATCCAGTACGTGCTCCGGACTGAAGTCGCGAAGCGGCACCAATTTTTCCTGAAGCACGTGGCCCTCCAGATCAACCAGCACAGCCAGTAAATCATTGACACGGATGTCGATGCCAATGGCATATCCGGCATTGCGGTTAAAGAGCAGTAAGGTCGGCTTGCGCCCGCCGCTGGATTCGCCGGGGCCGATCTCGGTAACCAGATGACTGTCGATCAACTCGGAGACGAGGGACGATACGGTCGCCTTGTTCAAGCCAATCGCAGCGGAGATATCCGCACGAGACAAGGGTTGACGCTGACGAATCGTATCCAGGACGATCGTTTTATTCATTTTTTTGATCAGCTGTTGGTCGCCTGTGATTTTCATGTAAACTCCCTCGTTATACCCAAGCTTGTTAGCATGGCAATATTGTGTCTATACGCATCATAACATAAACGTCCCAGGTAAAATCAATAACTTTGTTAGTTTACTAGACAAACTAAGTGGAACGTGATACGATCTTAGTGTAGACGGCATGCTCGCACAAGTAAATGGGCATGCTACTTAAAATCGACAGGATGTAAAGGCTTACTTTAATTAAATCTCTGGTGGGAGGAATACGTGGTGAGTTATTTCAAGAACATTAGCAAAATTCAGTATGAAGGCGCAGGTTCCGACAATCCGCTAGCATTTAAACATTATAACGAGAATGAAGTTGTACTCGGCAAAACAATGAAGGAGCATTTGCGTTTCGCCGTGGCTTACTGGCACACGTTGACGATGAACGGCAGCGACCCATTTGGTCAAGGCAACATGATTCGTCCTTGGGAAACAGTAAGCGGCATGGATCTGGCAAAAGCTCGCGTTGAAGTTAACTTTGAATTCTTGGAGAAGCTTGGCGCTCCGTATTTCTGCTTCCATGACGTAGACGTTGCTCCTGAAGGCGCAACCCTGAAAGAATCCAATGAAAATTTGGACGTCATCGTAGCTAAAATCAAAGAAGGCATGAAGCAAACCGGCGTGAAGCTGTTGTGGAACACAGCTAACATGTTCTCCAACCCGCGTTACGTGCATGGTGCGGCAACAACCTCCAACGCTGACGTATTCGCTTATGCTGCAGCACAAGTGAAGAAAGGTCTGGAAACTGCTGTTGAGCTGGGCGCTGAAAACTATGTGTTCTGGGGCGGTCGTGAAGGTTACGAGTCCTTGCTGAACACCGATATGGCTCTGGAACTCGACAACCTGGCAAGATTCTTCCAAATGGCAATCGACTATGCCAAAGAAATCGGCTTCAAAGGTCAATTCTTGATCGAGCCAAAACCAAAAGAGCCTACCAAGCACCAATATGACTTCGATGCTGCTACGACGATTGCATTCCTGCAAAAATACGGCTTGCAAGATCACTTCAAGCTGAACCTGGAAGCAAACCATGCGACGCTGGCTGGCCATACGTTCGAACACGAACTGCGCGTAGCCCGCATCAACAACATGCTGGGTTCGATCGACGCGAACCAAGGCGACATGCTGCTCGGCTGGGATACGGACGAATTCCCAACAGACCTGTATGCTGTAACGCTCGCGATGTATGAAATCCTGAAAAACGGCGGCTTGGGCTCCGGCGGGGTGAACTTCGACGCGAAAGTAAGACGTACTTCCTTCGAACCGGAAGATCTGTTCTATGCTCATATCGCTGGTATGGACACTTTCGCGAAAGGCTTGAAAGTAGCCGGCAAAATGATCGAAGACAACTTCATTGAAAACCTGATTGAAGAACGTTATGCAAGCTTCAAATCCGGCATCGGTGCGGATATCGTGTCCGGTAAAGCGAACTTCAAAACGCTGGAAGCTTATGCTCTGGAACACAGCAACATCGTGAACAAATCGAACCACCTCGAGCTGGTGAAAGCCCGCCTGAACGAATACATTTTCGGCACGAAATAAGCTTAGAGAGAGACTTGTTTCACAACTATCCAAAAGGGGACGCCTGCCGTCCCTTTTTGTGGTATAAGGCCCCTTAGGGGACATGCGAAGGGAGAGTATCGCAATGAAGTATGTGATTGGCATCGATCTGGGGACCAGCTCGGTGAAGACGTTGCTTGTGAATCAAAACGGCGATATCGCCGGGGAGGCGTCCGCAGCATATCCGCTGATCCAAGAGCGTCCGGGGTATAGCGAACAAAATCCGGAGGAATGGGTCAAAGGGACCGTTGCTTGCTTGCAGCAATTGCTCAAGGAAAGCGGCGTAGCGGCCGAAGACATCGAAGGTGTCTCCTTCTCCGGTCAAATGCACGGTTTAGTGCTGCTGGATGAGCAGAACAATGTGCTGCGCAACGCGATTCTGTGGAACGACACCCGTACGACCAAGCAATGCCGCGATATTGAAGCGAAGCTGGGCGACAAGCTGCTCGATATTACGCGCAACGCTGCGTTGGAAGGGTTTACGTTGCCAAAAATCCTTTGGGTACAGGAGCATGAGCCGGAGTTGTTTGCCAAAGCTGCACGTTTTGTATTGCCGAAGGATTACTTGCGTTATCGTATGACCGGCCAAGTGCATATGGAAATCTCCGATGCCGCGGGAACGCTGCTGCTGAATGTGCCGGAAGGGAAATGGAGCGAGGAGATCGCTGCCGCCTTCGGTCTTCCCGCTGGCTTCTGCCCGCCGATTGTGGGCAGCACCGAGTTTACCGGCACGTTGCTGCCGGAGTTTGCCGCTGAGTCCGGCCTGGCAGCGGGCACGAAAGTGTTCGGCGGCGGTGCTGACAACGCCTGTGGCGCGGTTGGTGCGGGCATCGTCCGTAAAGGCGACGCGCTGTGCAGCGTGGGAACGTCTGGCGTAGTGCTGACTTACGAAGAAGATAAGAACAAAGATTTTGCCGGCAAGGTGCATTTCTTTAACCATGCGCATCCGGGCGCTTTTTATGCAATGGGCGTGACGCTGGCTGCAGGGTATTCCTTAAGCTGGTTCAAGGATTCGCTGGCACCGGAGCTTAGCTTTGACGAGCTGCTGAAGCCGGTGGGCGACATCGCACCGGGTTCGGAAGGTCTGTTGTTCACCCCGTATCTGGTCGGGGAACGTACACCGCACGCGGACAGCGTCATTCGTGGTAGCTTCATCGGCTTGTCCGGCACACATCGCCGCGAGCATCTGGCCCGCGCTGTGATGGAAGGGATCACCTTCTCGCTGCAAGAATCGTTTGATCTATTTCATGCAGCTGGTATCGAGGTTGAACGCGTCATCTCCATCGGCGGCGGCGCGAAGAATCCAGTTTGGCTGCAAATGCAAGCCGATATCTTCGGCAAGCCGGTCGTGGCACTCAAGAACGAGCAAGGTCCGGCGATGGGCGCAGCGATGATGGCGGCGGTTGGCAGCGGCTGGTTCGGCAGCCTGAAGGAATGCGCTGATGCCTTCATCGGGTATGCGAAGACCTATGAGCCGATTCCGGCTAATGTAGAGAAATATGCTCGCCTATTTAAGCTGTATCAGCAAGTTTATGCAGCAACTCGCTCGCTGAACGAAGGGCTGCAGGAATTCCGCGGATAAGCTTGCACAAGGATCTGTCCATAAACGCCTGTTCCCCTGGGGAATAGGCGTTTTTTCATTTGGATTTGGCGCTGATCCGCCAAGAACTACAAACGCATGCAGTGCCAAAGGCATGGTATAATTGACCTTGTGCGAGGAGGGAAGACATGTTCATCCGGAGCATCTACCGCAATTACTTCAAGAACAATTTGTTCATGAAGATTCTTTTGTTTTTTTCAGTCATCACGATCGTGACGATTATTACATTTTCGTATTTGATGTTTATGTTTATGTCCGAGTCCGCGGTGCAGAGACAGCTCGACATTCAGAAGCGAGCGATCGAAAGTGTCAGCGATTACATCGGCAGCAAATATGAATCCGTACAAACAATGGTGCGGGATATTTATCGAGATGAGGAGTTGGCTTCGAACACTTCTTTTTTCCTGGAGCATCCGTATCAGGATTACGTGAATTACCGTTTGGATCGATTCTATGCGGAAAATAGTTCGTCTACCGACACCGTTCTGTATTTTCGTAACGTTGTCGACGACGATCCGGATATTCGCAGTTTGATGTTATATAGCGCGGATTTGCAGCAACTGTATGCTTTTGGCAGCGATAAGCAATTTAAGATTATCCCTACGAATCAGGCCCGATCCTTTATCCCTGATGTGATGTATCAGGAGGAAGGCGTGAACGTCGGAGCTGCCAACATCTGGGTGCGCAAAACGGTGGGCTTGCCGGATCTTCCGATGTATTCGGTCCGCATCCCCATCAATAACAAGCAGTCGCTTCGCAATATCGGGCAGCTTGACGTGTATTACGATACAGAGAAGATCCGGGGCAGCCTCGCGATGTACGAAGAGGAACTCAAAGGTTCCATCCTGGTGCTGTCCGCTGATGGCAGCGTATTATTTGATTCCTCCGGCACCTATTATGATCAGAAATACCCATATGCGGAGCAAATTCACTCGATGTACGATACCGGCGTGCTGGATGACGGGTTGATTGCTACCAAGCTGACACAAAGCCAGGGCGGTTATACCGTGCTTAGTACCGTCCCGAAAGAGGAGCTGGCCAAGACCTATCATGGACTTCGCAACACGATCTTTACGATCAGCTCCATTTGTATTTTGTTCGCGATCCTGATTCCGGCGCTGTTCATCAGCAATTTCGCCAAACGCACGCAAAATATTATCCGGTTTACCCGCAGAGTTCGTAACGGGGAGCTTACCGCACGGATCGCTGATGTTCGGGAGGACGAGCTGGGGCAGATCTCCAAGAGCTTTAATGACATGCTGGACGAATTGAATATCTACATCGACCGAGTGTTTAAAGCGGAGATAAAGCAGCAGCAAACCGAGCTCGTTGCGTTGCAGGCGCGGATCAATCCCCACTTCTTATACAATACGCTGGAAGTGATCCGGATGCGGGCCATTTCCCAAGGGGCGAAAGACGTGGGCGAAATGATTTACAGCTTGTCCGTTCTGTTCAAGAGCATGGTGCAACAAAAGAAAAACTATACGCTTAAGGATGAGCTGGAAGCTTGCCGATTATATTTAGAGCTGTTCCGCATCCGTTACCGGGATCGCTTTAGTTATGAGATTCAAGCAGATCCTTCGCTTCTTGGCAAAGCGATGGTCCGTTTGTCTTTGCAGCCTATTGTGGAGAACTATATTGTGCACGGGATTCAAACCGACCAAAGCGATAACCGGATTACGATTGAGGTGCGGGAAGACGGGGATTCGCTGGTGGCGGTGGTCCAAGATAACGGAAAGGGTATCCAACCCGACCGGCTGGCGGAAATCCGCAGGGAGCTGGAGCGGGAAGAAGAAACCGGGCGAATGTTTGGGTTACGCAGTGTACATTCACGGCTGCGTTTATTGTACGGCTCGGACTATGGGATCAAGGTCGAGAGCACACCTGGCAGCGGGACAACCATCACGGTTCGATTCCCGAATCGGGAAGGAATGGAGGGGGAAGATGTATAAGGTATTTATCGTCGATGACGAACCATTTATCATCGAAGGCTTATACGATATCGTGGACTGGCCGCAGTTTGGCTTGGAAATTGTCGGACATGCCGAGAACGGGCAGCAGGCGCTGGACGCTCTGGCTACGAAGCCGGTGGATGTATTAATCACGGACATCTCCATGCCGGTCATGAATGGGTTAACGCTGATTTCCGAGGCGCGGAAGCTGCACAAGGAATTGAAGGTCATTATTTTAAGCGGGTTTAACGAGTTTGATTACCTCAAAGAGGGGATGAAACTTGGCATTGAAAACTACCTGCTGAAGCCGATTAATGTTGAGGAGCTGGAATCGACGCTGCGCAACACGGTGCAGAAGCTGGACAGCGTGGATCCAAATGGACTCTACGACGCTTATGATATTCAAATCCTGAAGGACAACACGCTTTACCGGTGGCTGAACGGGCAGATGGCAGCTGCGGAATTCGAGGAGCGAACCGAACTGCTGGGCCTGCATTTGCAGGGGCCCTATGTCGCTGTGGCTATGCTGCGCACCGAGGGCAATTCAGCCGAGGTATTTGATCGCGCGGAACGTTATCTCGTGGCGTGGCGGGGAATCACCCTATTCCACGATGTGGATGGTGATATTGGCATCGTGGCTTCCCTTCTTGCCGGGGCAGAGGAGAAGCGAACTTTTGCCGAATTGATGGAGAACCTGTCGCTGGAATTGTCGGTCATGAACCAGATGATTCAAATTGGCGTAGGCAACGTAGGACGGGGACCTGAATCGGCCGCTCTCAGCTATAAACAAGCCAAGAGAGCCCTTGAATATTATTTGATTTATCCCGAACGGCGGACCATGGAATACAAGCAACTAGAGAGCACCCGCGCCAGCGGCGTATTGGAGAATGGCTATCCGCTGGGCTGGGACGATTACGCCAAGCTCATATTGGCGAAGGATAAGGATGGATTGAGAGAACGGATTTGCCAAGATTTCGAGCGGCTGAAGAGAATGGAGGGGATTCGTCCCGAGGATGTGCAGAATGTCGCCCTGGAACTGGTGGTCCGCTTTAAAATGGAGCTTCAGCATATTAAATATTCGGAAGAGACAGACTTGTTTAAGAACACGCTTCAACGTGTCCAGCGCTGTGATTCGTTTCAAGAGCTGGTCCAAACTCTCGTAAGTTTGGCAGAGGAGACGGTTTGTTCCCTTTTGCAGGATGCGAAGAATCCGGTGGTACATCAGGTGCTGAACTACATCGACTCGCATTATGCCGACGAACTGTCACTCAAAACGCTGGGGGCGCAGTACCATATACATCCAGTCTATCTCGGGCAGTTATTTCACAAAGAGACGGGGGTGTCCTTTGCCGAGTATATTAACAAGTACCGGATCGAAAAGGCGAAGCAGCAACTCAAAAACACCAATCTCAAAGTGCACGAAATCGCGCGGAGCGTGGGTTACTGGGAGATCGGTTATTTCTATAAGCAGTTCCGGAAATACGTGGGGATCTCCCCCACCGATTTTAAGGCGCTGCATTAGATCGCATAGGGGAGGGTACCCTGGAGCAAGGAGATTTTTAACCACCTAAAACGGTTGGTTTTCCTTGGTTCCAGGGTATTGTCCTTTTCTTTAATTTGTACCTTAATTTTTTAGGTTTATCTTCTTTTTGTAACGGCTTTCATTCGGTAAGGTTAGGTTAGTCAATCAAAACAAAAGAGATTCAAAAGGGAGGATCAGCATGAGTAAAAGCAAAAGAAGTTTTTCTTTCGTCCTTGCCACTTTGATGGCCTTGGTGCTTGTTCTGAGCGCATGCGGCGGAAGCAAGAACACAGACAGCAGCAACAGCGGAGCTGCTGCAGGCAACTCGGAGGAAACGGTTAACCTGATTTGGTACACGATCGGTACGCCTCAAAAAGACGTCGACCGTGTTATGGAAGAAGTCAGCAAGTACACCAAAGAGAAAATCAATGCCACCATTACGATGAAAATGATCGACTGGGGCGATTACGCACAAAAGATGCAAGTAAACGTCGCTTCCGGTGAACCGATGGATATCATCTTCACTTCCGCAGGTGGTTTCGACTACGTGCAAAACGCTAGAAAAGGCGCGTTCATGCAATTGGATGAACTGCTCGAGCAATATGGCAAAGATCTGAAGAACACGATCGACCCTGCGTTCCTGGAAGGTTCCAAAGTTGACGGACATAACTACGGGATCCCAGCGAATAAAGAACTTCCGCAACAAGAAGTATGGCGTTTCAACAAAACGTTCTTGGACAAGTATAACCTGGACATCACGAATGTTCGTTCCTTGGAAAGCATCGAGCCATTGTTGAAAACGATTAAAGAAAATGAACCGGGCGTAACGCCGTTCGCGATGAACAAAGAATACGTTCCGTATGTTCCTTACGATTACGTTATTCAAAACCTGCCGATGGCGGTAAAACTGGATACAACCGATTATAAAATCGTAAACATCCTGGAAACGCCGGAAATGCAAGAAGCTCTGAACGTAATGCACAAATACTATAAAGCAGGTTATGTAGCTCCGGAAGCAGCTACGACGGGTTCCACCAGCGACCTGATGACTTCGGGTCAATGGTTCATGGACCGTGCACAAACTCAACCTTTGGCGGATAACCTGTGGAGTGCAAGCTACGGCTACCCTGTAGTATCTACACCGGCAAGTGATGCAATCATCACCAACACTTCCGTACAAGGTTCGATCATGGCCATCTCCGCAAACTCCGAACATCCGGAGAAAGCGATGGAATTCCTGAACCTGCTGAACACCGATCCGGTGCTGCGCAACATGGTTGACTCCGGTATCGAAGGCGTTCACTACAAGAAGATCAATGACACTCACTACGAAAACCTGGACGAATCGAAAAACTACGACATGCCTTCGTACTCGTTGGGTAACAACATGCTCTTGTACTTGAATGCCAACGACCCAGACGACAAATGGGAGCAATTCAAGAAGTTTAACGCAGAAGGCGTGAACTCGCCAATCCTGAGCTTCAACTTCGACAGCACGAAAGTAGCGACTGAAATGGCCGCTGTACAAAACGTAAAAGAGCAATTCTGGTCCTCGTTGATGACGGGTACCGTTGATCCAGCAGAATACCTGCCGAAAGCAATCGAAAAATTCAAAGAGGCAGGCCTGGACAAGGTAATTGCTGAAGCCCAAGCTCAGCTCGATGCCTGGAGAGCTGAAAATAAATAAGTAATCATTATAGAAATAGAGAGGGATCGGGCGGGTGATAGTTGCGCCCGATCCTTTTTCATTATTTTTGATAGGAGGGGAACATCATGGCTGCATTTTTCAAAAACCTACTTAAGAACAAAGTCATGTTATTTATGGTGTTGCCGGGTGCCGTTTGGTTTTTCTTCTTCTCGTACCTTCCGCTGGTCGGTACAATCACGGCGTTTAAGCAATACCGCTTCAGCCGTGACGGATTCTGGGCAAGTATTGTGCGGAGTGAATGGGTAGGTTGGGAAAACTTCAAGTTCTTGTTTAGTACTAACGATGCCTTTACCATTACCCGCAACACGTTGTTATACAACCTGGCTTTTATCTTCATCGGACTTGTCCTTTCCGTGGCAATGGCGATTCTGTTGTCTGAGTTGGTCGGCAAGACCATGGCCAAAGTGTATCAAACCGGGATGTTCCTGCCTTACTTCCTATCCTGGGTTATCGTCGGCTACTTCGCGTTTAGCTTCCTGAGCATGGACCGCGGGATGATTAACCAGATTTTAGGTTGGTTTGGCGTGGAACGGATTAACTGGTATTCGGAGCCGAAATATTGGCCTTATATTTTGATTTTCGTTAACCTATGGAAAACCATCGGTTACAACAGTGTCGTTTACCTGGCTTCGATCATGGGTATCGACAAATCGCTTTATGAAGCGGCGATGATTGACGGTGCGACCAAATGGCAGCAAGTCCGCAACATCACGGTTCCCCTGCTCTCCCCAATTATCATTATCATGACACTGCTGGCGGTAGGGCGGATCTTCTACGCTGACTTCGGCTTGTTCTACCAAGTGCCAAGAGATTCGGGTACGCTTTATCAAGTCACGAACGTTATTGACACTTACGTATACCGCGGTCTGAAAACAACCGGGGAAATCGGCATGAGTACGGCGGCCGGTCTTTATCAATCGGTGGTAGGCTTTATTCTCGTCATGGTTTCGAACTACATCGTGCGCAAAATTGATAAAGACAGCGCCCTATTTTAAAACAGCTGAAAGGAGTGTCAAGGTATGGCGGAGATGGCTAGAAAAAGCAAAGATTTTCATCATGTCTCTCGCGGCTGGAACGCCGTATTGCACCTGATCGCCGGTATTTTTTCGTTCATGTGCGTATTTCCCTTTATCTTTGTTGTGATTATTTCCTTTACCGATGAGAAGACGCTGGCAACGGACGGTTACCGGCTGCTGCCGGCCAAATGGAGTCTCGATGCATACCGCTTCGTGTTTGAGAGCGGTGACTCCCTGCTTCGTTCTTACGGAGTAACCATCGCAGTCACGCTGATAGGTACGATCCTCAGTTTGGTCATGATTTCGCTTTATGCTTATGCGATTTCGCGGAAGAGCTTCCGTTACCGGAGATTTTTCTCTGTATTTGCGATTGTGACTATGCTGTTTAACGGCGGGATGATTCCTACCTATATGGTGGTATCCCAGTTGATGGGTTTGAAAGATTCGTTGTGGGCGCTGATTTTGCCGCTCGCAATGAATGCGTTCTATATCATGATCTTACGTACGTTTTATAGTACAAGCGTTCCAGAGGCGATTATTGAATCGGCGCGGATTGACGGTGCCGGCGATTTCTATATTTTCCTGCGGATCGTCTTGCCGCTGTCGCTCCCAGGTCTTGCTACGATCGGCTTGTTCAGCACGCTGGGTTACTGGAACGACTGGTTTAATGCACTGCTGTATATCGACAATCCGAATTTAGTTCCGCTGCAGTCGATGCTGATGCGGATCGAATCAAGTATTGCGTTTATTCAGCAAAACTCGCAGAATACTTCGCTTAGCCTGGCTGCGATGCAATCCATTCCGCAGGACACTTCGCGGATGGCGATGGTCGTGCTGGCGACGCTGCCAATTATTTTTGCATATCCGTTCTTTCAACGGTATTTTGTACAAGGACTTACGGTAGGCGCTGTCAAAGAATAAATATAGCTTCATTGAACCTTCTCGATGCTGAAAAGTAAATTTTTTAGTTTAAATCATTTTTGAACCCTTTGGGAATCAAGGAGAAAATGAAAGGAACGAGGTGGAGATGTTGCTATACAAAGACAGCTCGAAGCCCATCCCGGAACGAGTAGAGCATTTGCTCGGGCTGATGACATTGGAAGAAAAGGCCGGCCAGCTGGTCCAGCCTTTCGGCTGGCAGACCTATGAGCATAAAGATGGAGAGATCAAGCTGACCGAAGCGTTTAAGGAGCAGGTGAAAAACGGCGGCGTCGGTTCGCTATACGGCGTGCTGCGCGCGGATCCGTGGACGGGCGTGACGCTGGAAACCGGCTTGTCGCCGCGTGAAGGTGCGGAGGCCGTGAACGCCATCCAGCGTTATGCGATTGAGAACTCCCGTCTCGGCATCCCGATCCTGATCGGGGAAGAGTGCTCGCACGGCCATATGGCCATCGGGGCCACGGTGTTCCCGGTGCCGTTGTCGCTCGGCAGCACCTGGAACGTGGAGCTGTATCGCGAGATGTGCCGAGCGGTGGCCCGCGAGACGCGCGCCCAAGGCGGCGCAGTCACGTATTCTCCGGTCCTCGATGTTGTGCGTGATCCCCGCTGGGGCCGGACCGAAGAATGCTTTGGCGAAGACGCTTATTTGATCAGCGAAATGGCCGTGGCTTCGGTCGAAGGCTTGCAAGGGGAGAACTTGGACGGAGAGGACAGCGTAGCGGCTACGCTTAAGCACTTCGTCGGCTACGGCAGCTCCGAGGGCGGCCGAAATGCCGGACCGGTCCATATGGGACGGCGCGAACTGCTGGAGGTCGACCTGCTGCCGTTCCGCAAGGCGGTAGAAGCCGGTGCGGCTTCGATTATGCCGGCCTACAACGAGATCGACGGTGTGCCTTGTACGACCAACGAGGAATTGTTGGACGATATCCTTCGCGGCGAGTGGGGTTTTGACGGCATGGTCATCACCGACTGCGGCGCGATCGACATGCTTGCCTCCGGCCACGATGTGGCAGAGGACGGGCGGGACGCGGCGATCCAAGCGATCCGCGCGGGCATCGATATGGAGATGTCCGGCGTGATGTTCGGCAAGCATCTGGTGGAGGCGGTACGGTCGGGACAGCTGGAGGAGGAAGTGCTCGATCGCGCGGTACGCCGCGTATTGACGCTGAAATTCCGCCTCGGGCTGTTTGAACGTCCGTACGCTGACCCCGAGCGGGCCGAGCAGGTCATTGGCAGCACGGAACATGTGGAGCTGGCCCGGAAGTTAGCCAGCGAAGGCGTTGTGCTGCTCAAGAACAAAGATGGCGTGTTGCCGTTGTCGGCAGACGCCGGTACGATTGCCGTCATCGGGCCAAACGCCGATGTGGGCTACAACCAGCTGGGCGACTACACTTCGCCGCAGCCGAAGTCCAAAGTGACAACCGTACTCGGCGGAATCCGCAGCAAGCTGGCGAATACGCCGGAACGGGTGCTGTATGCACCGGGCTGCCGGATCAACGGCAATTCCCGGGAAGGTTTTGACGTGGCGTTGTCTTGCGCGGCGAAGGCGGATACGGTGGTGATGGTCGTTGGCGGCTCCAGCGCACGGGATTTTGGCGAGGGGACCATCGATCTGCGCACCGGGGCTTCCAAAGTGACCGACAATGCGGAGAGCGACATGGATTGCGGTGAAGGCATTGACCGCATGAACCTCAACTTATCCGGCGTACAGCTGGAACTGATTCAAGAGATTCATAAATTGGGTAAACCGCTTGTGGTGGTATATATCAACGGACGGCCAATTGCTGAGCCGTGGATCGACGAGCACGCCGATGCCATTCTCGAGGCTTGGTATCCGGGCCAGGAAGGCGGGCATGCGATCGCTGACATCCTCTTTGGTGATGTGAATCCTTCGGGACGTCTCACCATCTCGATTCCGAAGCATGTTGGACAGGTGCCCGTTTACTACCACGGCAAGCGTTCGCGGGGCAAACGGTATCTGGAAGGCGATTCGCAGCCGCGCTATCCGTTTGGATACGGGCTGAGCTATACTGAATTTACTTATAACAATATAGCGTTGGAGTCCGATACGATTCATAAAGACGGCTCAACGAAGGTGACGGTTGAAGTGACGAACACCGGCGAACGTGCGGGGGCAGAAGTCGTTCAACTGTATATTACCGATGTGGCAAGTAAGGTAACCCGGCCGGCGAAGGAGCTGAAAGGCTTCCGCAAAATATTCCTGCAACCGGGCGAAACCCAGACCGTAGAATTTACGGTTGGTCCAGAGCAACTGCAATACATCGGCCAGAATTATAAACCGGTTGTGGAACCGGGCGAATTCCGGGTGCACGTCGGCAAGAATGTCAATGATACGCTGAGCGCCAAACTCTTTGTGCGGGAGGATTAATCGATATGGAACGCATCAGACGTTTTATCCGGGAACTCTCGGAAGCCCAGTGGCTGGATCAAATCCAGTTGCGTGGGTGGGAGATCACCTCTTCCGTGTACCAGGTTCCCGGCAGTTACACGAAGGAAACCGAATATGCGGAAGGACAAGCCTTCGAACGCTTCCCGAGTACGCAGGGAACCACGTATTTCTTCCGTACTCAGCTGGAGATTCCAGAAGAATGGCGCGGTGGCCAAGTGGGTCTTATCTTTGCCTCCGGCGGTGAAGGGTTGCTGCGCATTAACGGCAAATCAGCTCAGGGGCTGGACCGGAATCATACGTTCGTGACGCTTCCGCAAGAGCAAGGCCAAGGCCCGCTCTCGCTGGAGATCGAGCTGTATGACCCGATCCCGGAACCGGTGGATCCGCTCAATCAACAAGCGGTGATTCAGCCGCCGATCTCGCGGATCGACAGCCGTCTGGTGCTGGTGAACCGGCCGGTGCAAAGCTTGATGTATACGGCAACAGTTGTCCGCGATGCTGCGGTATTGTTGCCAGAGCAAGATTTTCGGCGCACCCGCTTGATCGAGGCGCTGTATGCCGCCATGGACGGCTTCGTGGCGCTGGATGCGGAAGCGATTCGCGAGGGCGGAGCGATTACTGGGCTGGAACAGAAGCTCACCGAGCGGGTGAAGGCAATCGGCGGCAACGCTGAAGGCCTGATCCACATGGTCGGTCAGTCCCATATCGACATCGCTTGGCTGTGGCCAGTGCGGGAGACGGTACGCAAGACAAGCCGGACGTTCTCGACGGTAGATGCGCTGATGCGCGAATACCCGGAATACCGTTACACGCAGAGCCAGCCGCTGCTGTTCGCCTTCTTGAAGGAGAACGACCCCGAGTTGTACGAACGGGTGAAGGCGCGGATTAAGGAAGGACGCTGGGAACTGGTTGGCGGCATGTGGGTTGAGCCGGATTTGAACTTGCCGAGCGGCGAATCGCTGATGCGGCAGATGCTGTACGGGCAACGGTTTTATCAGGAAGAGTTCGGCTTTACCTCGGAGATTGAATGGCTGCCGGACACGTTTGGTTACTGCGCCTCTTTGCCGCAAATTTTGAAGCACGGCGGGATTCGCTACTTTATGACGACCAAGCTCGGTTGGAACGATACCAACGTATTCCCGTACGACCTGTTCCATTGGGTTGGTATCGACGGTACGCCAATGCTGTCGTATTTGAACCACGGGGTCAACGAAAATACGTTGCCGAAGGACGTTCATGATCACTGGCAATCGTATCGCCAAAAAGCCGTTCATCCCGAGCAAATGCTGCTCTACGGACACGGCGACGGCGGCGGCGGGGTGACCCGTGAAATGCTGGAATACATTCACCGCGGCGAGCTGATGGTAGGTCAACCAGCGAGTGAATATAGCACGGCGTCGGAGTTCTTCGCGGGAATCGAGGCCGCGCAGCCGAAGTTACCGGCATGGCATGGCGACCTGTACCTGGAATTGCACCGGGGAACGTATACGACCCACGGGCGCAACAAGCGCAGCAATCGCAAAGCGGAGATCCTGTACCGCGAGGCGGAGCTGTGGAACGCCTTGGCTGCTCCGGCAATGCCGAAGGATCAGCAACGCGAGGCGCAAAGCACGCTGCAGGAGGGCTGGAAGCTGATTCTGTTGAACCAGTTCCACGACATCATTCCGGGTTCAGCGATCACCGAAGCGTACGAGACATCGACGAAAGAATATGGAGAGATTTTTGAGAAGGGGAATGCCGGACTGCGCCAAGGGCTGACGACATTTGCAGAACGGGTATCAACCGCGGGTGAAGGCACGCCGTACATCGTCTTTAACAGCTTGGGTTGGACGCGCGATGTAATCGTGTCCTTGCCGGATCAAGCTGATCGGAGCGGCGTGGCGGCATACGACGAGCAAGGCGCACGGCTTGAGCTGGACGTGCGGACAGACCTTGGCGGAGAGACCGCAGCTTGGGTCCGCGTACCGGAGGTGCCGGCGTTTGGGTACAAGACGATTTGGCTGCGGAACGAAGCGGGAGCTGTTGCCGGTACGAAGGTGGGTTCCCGAGACGGAAGTCAAGCGTTCCAAGGCGAATGGGAAACGGAGTTCTACCGCCTGAAATTTAACGAACGCGGCGAGATCGTCAGCCTGTGGGATAAGGAAGCTGGACGGGAGATCGTGAAAGCTGGGGAAAGCGCCAACCGCTTCCACTTCTATCACGACCGTCCGACGCTTTGGGATGCGTGGGACATTGACCCGCGCTATGAACAGCAGCCAGCCGGTGAGGCCGTGTTGCTGGATAGCGGTCTGGTTGCAAGCGGGCCGGTCCAAGACGTATTGCGCTTCCGCTGGAGCATCGGTCAATCGGAAATCACACAGGATTTGATTCTGTACCATCATCACAAGCGGATTGATTTCCAAACGAAGGTGAATTGGAACGAAGCGCATAAGCTGCTGAAGGTGGGATTCCCGATCGATGTCGTTACGGACAAAGCAACTTACGAAATTCCGTTCGGAGCACTGGAACGTCCAACCCATCGCAACACGAGCTGGGAGCAGGCACAATTTGAAGTGTGCGGCCACCGGTTTGCCGACGTTTCCGAACGCGGTTACGGCGTCAGCCTGCTGAACGACTGCAAGTACGGCTACGACATCCAGGGCAGCACGATGCGTCTGTCGCTGTTGCGGGCGCCGAAATGGCCGGACGTGACCGCCGATCTGGGCGAGCATGAATTTACGTATTCGCTGTACCCGCACCAAGGCGACTGGCAGACCGCGCACACCGTGCGCGCGGCAGCCGAGTTGAACCACGCGCCGGCCGTATGGGCGGCCGAAACGCATGAAGGCACGCTGCCTTCCACCGGGGCGCTGCTCGGGTTCACGGGCGAGCACGTAGTGCTCGACACAGTGAAGCCAGCTGAGGACGGCGATGGCGTGATCCTGCGCCTGTACGAATCGGCCGGCGGCCGCGAACGCGTAGCGTTACATTGGAATGAGCCGGTTTCAGCGGCTTTCCAATCCGACGCGCTGGAGCGGGAGCTGGAGCCGATCACGCTGGCAGACGGCGGACGGATCGAGCTCGATTTTGCCCCGTATGAAATTAAGACGCTGAAGTTGAAGTAAGATATCGGGCGATTTGGGGCGGCGTAAGACGCAGTGGAAGGAGATTAACTGGAAAAAGTACTGTTAATTTCGCCATTTCCCGAGGTTCGGTGCAAGTTAACTGGAATTTCTACCGTTAAATTAGCGAATATCCGCCGATTTGATGCAATCCGACTAATTTAACAGCAAGATTTACCGTTAAATCAATGGACTAACGGAATATCAGCAAATTAACAGCAGGATTTACCGTTAATTTTCAGATTGCTATGCCGTCCGCCGACCCCACCGCCCTCAAGATCATCATAGAAACAAACCGAAGCCTAATGAAATGACCTGTAAAGGAGCGAGAAGACAAGCGCATGGAACAATTTAGACTCCCGAAAATCTCGATGCCGCCGCTGGAATTGCCGCAATCCATTAAGGATGTGCTGGCCGAGGCGGAAACGAAACTGGCGCATCGTCCGAAATTGCTGCAGCTGTTCAAGAATTGTTTTCCGAACACACTTGAGACAACAACTAAGCTGATGGACGACGGAACGACCTTCGTCATCACTGGTGACATCCCAGCCTCTTGGCTGCGCGATTCCGTGGAGCAAGTGATCCACTATGTGCCGTTTGCCAAGAACGATCCCGATTTGCAGCGGATCATCAGCGGACTGATCAAACGTCATATTCATTATGTTCACATCGATCCGTATGCTAACGCATTTAACGAGTCGGCCAACGATTGGCACTGGAACACAACAGACGAGACCGAGATGTCCCCATGGGTATGGGAGCGCAAATTCGAAATCGACTCCTTGTGCTTCGTAGTCCGTCTGGCCTACACGTATTGGAAGGAAACGGAGCAGACCGATATTTTTGATGCCGGCTTTAAATCCGCGATGCGGAAAATCTACGAATTGTTCAAAACCGAGCAGCATCACTTCGAGAAATCGCCTTACCGCTTTACCCGCAACAACGGGATTCCAACCGATTCCTTGCGGAACAACGGTATGGGCATGCCGGTGAACTATACGGGCATGATCTGGTCGGGCTTCCGTTCCAGCGACGATGCCTGCGATTTCCATTACAATATTCCGGGCAACATGTTTGCGGTTGTGGCGCTGCGTCAAATGCAGGAATTTGCCGAGTGGGTCTTCCGCGACATGGACTTCCTGGCCGAACTGAAGGAGCTGGAGTTCGAGGTGGACCACGGCATTAAGCTGTACGGGATCTACCGCCATCCGGAATTTGGTCCGATTTATGCCTACGAAACCGACGGCTTTGGCAACTATTGCTTGATGGACGACGCCGGTACGCCGGGCCTGATGTCCATTCCTTACCTGGGCTATGTGAGCGCAGACGATCCGATTTATCAAAATACACGGCGTTTTGCCCTGAGCAAGGAAAATCCGTTCTACTTCGAAGGCAAAGCAGCCAAAGGTATCGGCAGCCCGCATACCCCAGAGAATTACATCTGGCATATGGCCTTGTCGATGCAGGGTCTCACCGCGCAAACGAAGGAAGAGAAGCTGGAAATGATCGCAATGCTGGAGTCGACCGACGCCGGAACCGGCTACATGCATGAAGGCTTCCACGCCGACGATCCAAACACGTTTACGCGCAAATGGTTTGCTTGGTCGAACAGCTTGTTCTCACAACTGGTGTACAAAGCGATGCAGGAAGGTATTTTGTAAGGCTTCAATCTGCAAGCGGCGCCGAAGTGTTCATAAGGATGCGGACGCGCCCCTAATTCATATCCCACATATGTTAAAGGAGACTTGACCATGAGCAAAATTATCGGCGAACCTCTCAAAAATATCCCTTGGCAAGACAAACCGGCCGGCTCGAATGCCCCGGTATGGCGTTACTCCCAAAACCCAATCATCCAGCGTCATGCGATCCCGAACTCGAACAGCGTGTTTAACTCCGCGGTCGTGCCTTTTGAAGGCGGATTTGCCGGCGTCTTCCGCTGCGATTCGCGTTCGGTGAGCATGGATATTTTTGCAGGATTCAGTGACGACGGCATCAACTGGAAAATCAACCACGAGCCGATTCAATTTGAAGGCGACGAGGAAATCACCAAACGCGAATACCGTTATGACCCGCGCGTCTGCAAAATCGGTGACCGCTACTATATCACCTGGTGTAACGGCTACCATGGTCCAACGATCGGGATTGCGTACACAACCGACTTCAAGACGTTCCATCAGCTGGAAAATGCCTTTTTGCCGTACAACCGTAATGGCGTGTTGTTCCCGCGCAAGATCGGTGAACGCTACGCGATGCTCAGCCGCCCAAGTGACACAGGTCATACGCCATTTGGCGATATTTTCTACAGCGAAAGCCCGGATCTGACTTTCTGGGGCAAACACCGCTATGTAATGGGTACGATTAACGGGGATGCTTCGGCATGGCAATCGAAAAAAATCGGCCCAGGACCGGTTCCCATCGAAACCGACCAAGGCTGGCTGCTGATCTACCACGGCGTAATCAATACTTGCAACGGCTTTGTTTACCGCATGGGCTGCGCCCTGCTGGACATCGACAAGCCTTGGATTGTCAAAGCGCGTTCGCGTAACTACATCCTCGGTCCAGAAGAGCTGTACGAATGCGTTGGCGACGTGCCAAACGTGACGTTCCCTTGCGCCGCTCTGACGGACGCTGAAACCGGCCGTATCGCGATCTATTACGGATGTGCGGATACAGTAACCGGCCTGGCTTTCACTACCGTGGACGAGCTACTGAAGTACATGGAAGAATATCCGCTGGAAACGGAAGCCTAAGCATCCAGCATCGAATCGTATAAAGGATCACAAACCACGGAAGAAAGCGGGGGGTTAGAGAAAATGAGCAAGCAAAGAACGGCCCATATCGTCTCCCATACGCACTGGGACCGGGAATGGTATCTGCCGTACGAGAAGCATCACGTTCGTCTGGTTGAGCTGGTGGATGCGCTGCTCGATAAGCTGGACGGCGACTCAGCGTTCCGCAGTTTTTATCTCGACGGTCAAACGATTATCATCGAAGATTACCTGCAGGTACGGCCAGAGAATAAGGAACGCCTGGAAAAATACATCCGCGAAGGCCGCATCCTGATCGGACCTTGGTACATTTTGCAGGATGCGTTCTTGACGAGCGGGGAAGCGAATATCCGCAATATGCAAATCGGTCATCAGGACGCGTTGAAATACGGCACGCCCGCGAAGATCGGTTACTTCCCTGACACCTTCGGCCTTGTTGGGCAAATCCCGCAATTGATGCTGCAATCTGGGATTCGCAATGCGTTTTTTGGCCGTGGCGTGAAGCCGACTGGCTTCAACAATACCGTATCCGACGGCGGGTATGAGTCCTCCTTCTCTGAGCTAATCTGGGAAGGCCCGGACGGCTCCAAGGTGCTGGGGATCCTGTTCGCCAACTGGTATTCCAACGGCAACGAGGTGCCGGTGGATGAAGCGGAAGCAAAAGCGTTCTGGGACCGCAAGCTGGCGGATGCAGAGAAATACGCAGCCACTGGCGAGCTGCTGTTCATGAACGGCTGCGATCATCAGCCGCTGCAGCTGGACCTGCCGGAAGCGATTCGTACGGCGGAGAAGCTGTACCCGGACACGAAGTTCATTCATTCGAACTTCCCGGATTATTTGCGCGAGCTGGAAGCAGCACTGGAAGGCCGCGAGCTGTCTACCGTTAAGGGCGAGCTGCGCAGCCAGCGCACTGACGGCTGGGGGACGCTGGTGAACACAGCCTCCTCGCGTGTGTATCTGAAGCAGATGAACCAAGTCGGCCAGGCCCTGCTGGAGAAAGTCGCCGAGCCGCTTGCCTCCATGGCCAATCTGCTCGGGAAGGATTACCCGCATCACCTGTTTACGTATGCGTGGAAAACCTTAATGCAAAACCATCCGCACGACAGCATCTGTGGATGCAGTGTAGACGAGGTGCACCGCGAGATGGTCACCCGCTTCGCGAAGAGCCGCCACGTTGCCGAGGCGCTCATCGACGACAGCAAGCGGGTGATCGCGGATGCGGTGAACACCTCCGTCTTCGTCCAGTATGGCGAAGACCCGTTGCCGCTGGTCGTGTTTAATACGACCGGCTGGAGCCGCACGGGCACTGTGTCCATTGAGCTGGACGCTGCCCGGTTGTATTTGCGCGAAGGCCTCGGTCTTGAGGAGACCGGCCGCCGCATGAAGGCGGTCGACCTGTCGGGCCGCGAGCTGGTCGATGAGCAAGGGAACACCGTGCCTTGTACGGTGGAGGATCTCGGGCTGTTGTTCGGCTATGATTTGCCGGACGACAAGTTCCGCCAGCCGTACATGTGCCGCCGTGTGAAGCTGACGTTCCAGGCCGCTGATGTAGCTGCCCTGGGGCTGCGCACTTATGCGTGGGTGCGCCGGAAATCGGCGGCAGCTGCTACCAAGCCGGCCTCGTTGTTCACGGGCGACCGGGTTATGGAGAACGAGAAGCTGAAGGTGGAAATTGCGGAAGACGGATCCTTTACATTGATCGATAAGTCGACTGGTCAAGTGTACCGGGATCTCGGCATCTATGAAGACACCGGAGATATCGGTAACGAGTACATGTATAAACAGCCGGAAGGCGAGAAACCGCTGACGACGAAAGGACTGGCTGCGCAAATTCGCATCGTTGAGGACGAACCGTACCGCGCTTCCGTGGAAATCAGTCACGACTGGGAGATCCCAGCGTCCGCTGATGAGAAGCTGGACGAAGAGATGCGCGAGCTGGTGTACTATCCTTATCGGAAAGCGCAACGCAGCAGCAAGCTGACAACGCTGAAGCTGCGGACGGTCATTTCGTTGGAGGTAGCGGGCAAAGGCGTTCATATTGAAACGACGATTGATAACACGGCGAAGGATCATCGCATCCGTGCCCTGTTCCCAACCGATCTGAATGCCACGGTACATCAGGTGGATTCGATGTTTGAAATCGCTGAACGGAGCATTGAACCGGCACCGGAGTGGGAAAACCCAAGCAACACCCAGCATCAGCAAGCATTCGTGGACGTGAGCGGTGAAGGTGCCGGTTTGACCGTCGCCAACCTGGGCTTAAACGAATACGAAGTGCTGCGCGACGGTCGGAACACGATCGCCGTGACGTTGCTCCGCTCTGTGGGCGAGCTCGGGGACTGGGGCTTGTTCCCGACGCCGGAAGCACAGTGCCTGGGCGTGCACACCGCCCGGATGGAGCTGATTCCGCATAACGGCGACGGTATGACGTCCGGCGCGTTTACGGAAGCTTACCAGTTCCAAATTCCGTGGACGCTCAGCCAAACGGAAATGCACGAAGGGAACTTGTCCCCGTCGTATACACCGTTCCAATGGGAAGGCCAGGAGCTGGCATTCTCCTCGCTCAAAATGAACGAGAAGACCGGCGACCTGCTGTTGCGTTGGTATAACATGAGCAAGCAGTCATCCGAGCTGACGCTCGGCTTGAACATCCCATACGATCATTTCTATAAAACAACGATTCTCGAGGAAGAAGCGGCACCGCTGGCCAAGAACGCCGCAGGCGGACTATCCCTGCTAGCCGGCCCTTGCGAGATCGTAACCATCGGAGTTCGCCGGTAATCAGGGGAACGTTTGAACCTGTACCGGAAAAGAACAAAGGTTATCCCGCCATTGTCTGTTTGAATGGCGGGATAACCTTTTTGCTGTCTCTGGAGCTCCTTTACGTAATTATCCCTTTCGTTCAGAGAGAGGTGGGGATGGATTGGCGATTGGATCTCTGTGTTGCCGCCTGATTAATCGGGATAATCATGTAAAGGACCTGCATCATGTAGTCTCCGAGCCCCTTTATGTGATTATCCCTTTTGTTCAGAAATAGAGAAGTTGAAAAGAGTTAAGGGGATTCAAATGGTGAGTGAAGCCCAAGCAGAATAGGGATGGTATGGGTAGGAGTTGGTGAGTTAGAAAGTGGCCATACGCTTGTCTCTAGATAATCACCTGCCTAATTCAAGGGGATAATCATTAAAAAGAGGCCACCTGCAGTAAGGGGCTCCTCAATCCAGCTCATACAAGCTAGTAAAAAAAGTGAGGTATACCAACGTATACCTCACTTCACTCAACCGCGCTGTTGTCCGGGGGCGAGTTAAGTTCGAGTATAGCCTATACCTCATCCCAGATCCGCCGGACGTTGTCGAAGGCGATGCGGGTGCCTTGGCGGCAGTCTTCCATCCCTTCGTATTCGATGGAGAGGTAGCCGTCGTAGCCGGACGACTTCACAATGCGAAGAATCTCCCATAGATCGAGATCGCCCTGGCCGGCGATGGCGCCGCGCAGGTATTGGCCGCCTGCGCTGCGGAACCAGCCGGCGCCGGGGTTGCGGTTCTCGGGCCGGATATAGAAGTCCTTGACGTGGACCATCGAGGCGTAGCTGATGTTTTTCTTCACGGCAACTACGGGGTTCTCGTCAACGCAAACGAAGTTTCCGACGTCAAGCGTTGTCTTGTAGTTTGGCCGGTCGACGGCATGGATTACCGCTTGTACCCGGTCGCTGTCCTGCACGTAATAGCCGTGGTTTTCCAGGCTGGTTGTGATGCCATACTGTGCGGCATAGTCCGCGATTTCTCGGCAGGCGTCCGCGATCCGCGGCAGGTCCTCCTGGAACCGGACGATCGAGGTGTCCTGCCGGGAGGCGACGTCGTGCCGCATCAGCTTCACGCCAAGCGCATGGGCATAGTCGACCTCGCGTTTGACGCGGGCGATCTCCGCCCGGTAAGCCTCCTCCGAGTCAACGATGAAGTTGGCGCCGATCGCGTAGTTGGACACGACGATGCCGGCCTTCGCCGCACGCTCACGGATCTGCTCGATGAGACCCGGATCATCATTGAAGTTAAAGCCCAGCGGCACAATTTCGATATGCTCGCCGCCGATCTCGGCTACCCAATCGATGACCTCCAGCAGCGACATCGATCCGGCCTGCATCGCTTGATAGAGGCTGTATGAACTGACTCCCAGTTTCATAAAAAAGGTCCATCTCCTTTAGTGATAGTTCCAAGCTAACGGACTCCAGAAGCGCTATTTGCCTGCTTTAGGGCGTTATACTCACGTAACGGACCGAGGAGGCCTTATTTCGGATGGAGCCGATCAAATCGCCGCAGTAGAGAGTCCATAAGGTCGCTGGAGTCCGTTACGGCGGGAAATCATCAGGAAATAAGCTAATAAGGTCATTTGGGTCCGTTACGTGAGGCAGAGAGAGCGAATGATTTCCCGAGAGGCAACTATCCCCGGAACGACTGGATAAACTTCACAGCCTGACGGATATCCTCTTCCGGATTGTCGCCGACTTCGCGTTCAATTGTCAGGTAGCCGGTGTAGCCGATTTCCTGCAAGGCGGCGAAATATGCCGGGAAGTCAACGCTGCCCTTGCCCAGCGGCACTTCCTCGAAGCCTGCGCCTGAGGCGGCCATATCGGCGATTTTTTCGTGGCTCATGGCATCGTAGCCAAGGAAGCCGTACACGTCCCGCGGATCCACTGGGCGATGGCGGACGCCGTCCTTGACGTGCGTATGGACGATGTATTCCCGCAGCGTTTTGACGCCTTGAACCGGGTCATCTCCCGTGACCATCACCATGTTGGCCGGGTCGAAGTTGACGGAGACGCCGTTGGTGCTGAGGGTGTCCAGGAAGCTTTTTAGATGAGCAGCAGGTTCGGGTCCGGTCTCGATCGCAAAATAAGCGTTCAGACTCTTCGCATACACGCCCAGCTCCTCACACGCCTCTTGCATGGCTGCGTAAATCGGGCTGTTGGTGTCCTCCGGCACGATGCCGATATGCGTAGTCACCACGTTGGTGCCCAGTTCCACCGCCAGATCGAGAATGCGCTTGGACTTTTCGATTTTGGCGGGGTTGGCGGCGGCATCTTGAAATCCGTGGCCGGCCAGGTCGCCGCACAAGGCGGAGATTTCAAGCCCCAGGCTGCTGATGTAATCTCGCAGTTCTTTACGTTTAGCCCCAGTGAGAACCTCCGGATCCATCTCGCCGGAAACGGCATAGATCTGTACGCCGTCAGCTCCGGCTTCCTTCGCTTTCTTTAAGCCTTCCTTCACGCCTACGCCAAAGCTGTCAACGATAATGCCAATTTTGTTATTTAGCTTCATCGTGCTCACGCCTCCTTGGACTTCATAAGATTAAAAATGAATTTCCCGGCCTTCGGCAGCCGAATCGTAAATTGCGTTCAGGATTTTAATCATTTCCACACCGTCTTCCACCGGACTGATCGGCGGAATGCCATCCAGGCAGCTAGCGACAAAATGGTCGATTTCATTCTGGAAGGCCCCGCTGAAATCAAAGCCTGGCGTACTAATCTGCGGTTCGATATTCACGATGGTGTTGTGGCGCTCCGTCACGATCGACAATGTCGGTTCAATTTCGGCGCCGCCCTTGTCGCCATAGATATTGATCAGTGCGGAATTTTGCTTCGCATGCAAGGAGAAGCTGACGTCTACAAGCAGTGACGCACCGTTCTCGAAGCGAATCAACGCATTGGCCATATCCTCCACCGTGTTGAGGGAGGCATCGTAGTCCGCTGCTTGGTAAAACGAGTAGTTCTCGATGTTCGAACGATTCCCCAGTTTCGCATAGGTGTTGCCGCTCACCGATTTGACTTTCGGCCGGCCCATCAGGTACCAGCACAGATCGATGGCGTGCACGCCAATGTCGATCAGCGGGCCGCCGCCGGAGCGCGACTTGTCGGCGAACCAGCCGCCGGGATTGCCAAGCCGACGCAAGAGGCTCGCTTTGGCATAATAAATCTCGCCGAGGTCTCCGGCATCGATAAATTTCTTCAGCACCGCGATGTTGGAGGCGTGCCGCCGTACATAACCGACCTGCAACAGGTTACCGGTCCGCTCGACGGCTTGTTGTACTTGCAGAGCCTCGTCCACCGTGATGCAGAGCGGCTTCTCACAGAGAACCTGCTTGCCGGCTTCCAAAGCGGCGATACTAATCGGGGCGTGGGTGTTGTTCCAGGTGCAGATGCTGACTGCCTGGACTTCCGGATTAGCGAACATCTCGCGGTAATCCGTGTAAACGTGCGGGATGTCGTATTTGCTTGCCATGCTCCGAGCCCGTTCCTCGTTCACGTCACAGATGGCGAGCAACTTGGCCCGCGGGTTGGCACGGTAGGCTTGCAGATGGGACTCGGAAATGGAACCTGTGCCGACCAGGCCGATGTTCAGTTGGCTCATTTTTCGCAAGTGCACCCTTTCGTTCTCCGCGCGAGTTTGCTACAATGAGAGCATTCATTCGCTAGGATATGTTTTATTTATTCAAATCTATGTTTAGGCACCCCTAATTTAGCACAGGGATTTAAAAGGGAGAATGTTCAGGATGACAAAATATCTGGATTATATGATCAGTCCTGAGCCAATTCGTTTGTTTAATCCCGCAGTGGATGCGAGCCGGCGCAAAATCCAATCGTTATCCGTCGTGAACGCCGGTCATCTGCCCGGGCGTACGATGCAGCGTGCGGACGCGAGGTTTCGGTACTGGGCATTTGTGGTGATCACGGGCGGGAGCGGGTACTACCAAGCTGGCAACGCGGAAAGGCAGGAGGTCACGGCAGGCTCCTGGTTCTGTCTGTATCCGAACGAAACGTTTCAGTACGGTCCACACGCGGAAGGGCATTGGGACGAATATTATTTCACGGTGGAAGGTTCAAGGGTGGAGGAATGGCTGGGCAGCTGGTTGCAGCACCCCGAGCAGGTGAAAAGAGCAACGATCGATGAATCCCTCATTAACCGGATGGAGCTCATGTTCATGTTGATTGACAGCGGCGTGCCAAGCAATCTCGACCGGGCTTCCCTCATGCTGGAGTCGTTCCTGTACGAGCTGGTATCGCAGGCGGATCAAGCGGAAGCCGGAAACCGGGGACGGTTCGTGATGAAAGTCATCGAGGACATTGCCGCTTCCCTGTATGCTGGTCCAACACCGGAGGAGCTGGCGGCGCGGCATCATATTTCGATGTCCACGCTTCGGCGGATCGTGCACGAATATTCGGGTTATCCGCTGAATGAATTCATTCACCGGCTGAAGGTGGCTGAGGCCAAAAACGTCCTGATGAACACGGAGAAAAGCGTCAAGGAAATCGGCGAATCACTGGGGTATCAGGATACGTTTTATTTCTCGCGTGTGTTCAAGCGAATTACCGGATGTTCGCCGCGAAGTTATCGACGCGAAGGTGGACAGTGAGTCTCTGGGCGCAGGGGTTTACACATTTGATGAGGAGGTTCACGGGATGAAGCTTTTTTTTCAAGGATGGGATGAGGAATTAGTTCATGGTGTGAAAGAATTGGAGGCTCAACTCGGATTCCAAATGGATCCTTCGGGATTACCGGTGGAAGTCGTACGATTGTCTCCAGATGCGGGACAGCTGCGGGTTACGCTGAGCGGCGGGACAGGCCGGATTGAATATGTGGAGAAGATTCATTTCTTCCGCGCCTTAGGGTTGTTTGTGGAGCACGCCAAGACGAAAGAATCGTTTGACCTCACGGAGCGGCCGAGCTTCGATTACAACGGAGCAATGCTGGACGCATCGCGCAACGCGGTAATGCGGGTGGATGCGATCAAGCAGATGCTGCGTTACATGGCAGTGATGGGGCTGAACGGGCTGATGATGTATACCGAGGACACGTACGAAGTGCCGGAACTGCCTTACTTCGGGTATATGCGGGGGCGTTACACAGCGGAAGAACTGCGGGAATGTGATGATTATGCAGCTTTGTTTGGCATCGAAATGATCCCGTGCATTCAGACGCTGGGGCATTTATTTCATGCGCTGAAATGGCAGTACGCCGAGCCGCTGCGCGACCATCCGGACATCGTGCTGCCGGGCTCGCCAGCCACGTATGAATTCCTGGAGCAGTCGATTCGGGCAGCGTCGGCGCCATTCCGGTCGAAGCGGATCCATATCGGCATGGACGAAGCGTTTCAAGTTGGACTGGGCCGGTATTTACGGGACAACGGCTTCCGCGATCGGTTCGAGGTCATGAACGAGCATGTCGGGCGGGTGATGGAGATCACCGGGAAGCTGGGGCTGGAGCCGATGATCTGGAGCGATATGTATTTCAACCTGTTATCAAACGATGTACAGGGCGGGTTGTATAACATGGAGGCGGATTTTTCCGAGGAAAATATGGCCAAGATCCCGAAAGGCCTCCGGTTCGTGTACTGGAACTACTGGGGCACGGATGAGAATGCGTACAAAGAGGTGTTCGATAAGCACCGGTTGCTCGGATCGGAGCCGATCTTTGCCGGGGGCATCCATATGTGGAACCTGATGGCCCCGAACCACGGCAAAACGTGGTCGTCCATGCATCCTGCGCTGCGTGCTGCCAAACGGAGCGGCTTGCGGGAAGTGTTTGCGACCGCGTGGGGCGATAACGGGAATGAGGCGAATCATTTTGTGATTTTGCCGGGCCTGCAGTTGTTTGCTGAATATGGGTACCATGACGGCGAGATCACGGACGAGCATCTGCAGAAGCGGTTGGCCGCTTGCACGGGGCTTGATTTGTTTGGACCGCTCGAAGCATTGAAGGGGATGGATGAAGTGCCGGAGGTCCACGAAGGGAATTATTACGGCGCGAATCCATCGAAGTTCCTGCTCTGGCAAGATCCGCTGATCGGCTTGTTCGACAAGCATGTGGAAGGCATGGAAAAGACGCTGCCGGACTATTATGCCGGGTTGGCTGAGAAATGGCAGGGTTATCTTGCCGGAGAGGGAAGCGAATGGACGGAGCCGTTTACCGCGATGTTTGCCTTCTATGAAAAGCTCGCCGCTGCGCTGTCTGTGAAGTCGACGCTAGGCGTAACGATCAAGCGCCTTTACGACGCCGGGGACCGGGATGGGCTGCGGCGGATCGCCGACGAGACGCTGCCGGAGCTGCGCCGCCGGGTTGACGAGTTGCGTGTGGCGCACCGGGAACTGTGGCTTGGAACGTACAAGCCGTTTGGCTGGGAAGTACTCGACATCCGCTATGGGGGAGTGCTCAGCCGCGCTGCGTCGGCGCGTGACCGTCTATTGGACTACGTAAATGGCCGGGTGCCGCAGCTGGAAGAGCTGGAAGCTGAGCGTTTGGTGTTCAACCAGAACAACGTGTTTGGCACGCTGGATGTGAACGGCTTGTATCATCAGATTGCGACGGCGGGCTCGCTGTCGATGTAAATTGCCGCTTACGAATATTTCTCCAACAGCTCGCTTAATGTCCGCTTGATCGAATCCACCAGCTCCGGCGGTTCAAGGACGGTGGCCTCCTGGCCAAGGCCAATAAAGAACGTCGCGAGGTATGACAGCTCGCTGGCTGGGAACGGCCCTTCCAGCCGGCCGGAGCCATCCTCCCGGATGTGAAGCTGCAGGTGACGGCGGATGAACTGGCCTTCGCAGGCCTCAACGCCCAGCGGGGTAAGCTCAACTGCGCAGTTCAAGAGCGCTGGCTTGCGGCTGAGATGCTCCTCCCAGTTGCCGAGATGAATGTCGCGCAGGTCAAGCGGTTCCGGCGCGTCGGGCCCTGCAGCAGCCTTAGCTGAGGTGATGCGATCGCAACGGAACAAGCGGAAATCGCGCCGCTCGAAGCAATAAGCCGGGCAGTACCATAAGCCGTCGCTGGCGTATATGCCAACCGGCTGGATCTGACGGCAGGTGGAGACGCCGCGCCGCGATTCGTAGTTTATCCGGAGGACTTGCTGTTGGATAGCGGCTTCCAACAGCAAGCCTAAATACGGAAAAGCCGATTGCCGCGTCGGGGCCACGAAGTCGACGCGGTTTTTCATTTGGTCGATCCGATCTCGGACATCGCTGGACATATAGTGATAGAACTTGCCCAGCGCGGAGGACGTTTCCGTTTCAAACGGAAGAAATTGATAGTGGCGCAGGGCGTGGCTGGCGAAGAAGATCGACACCGCTTCTTCTTCGGTAAAGGCGATCGGCGGCAGAACTCGCTCGTTCAGCACCTGGTATCCGCCATGCGGCCCAACTTCGGAATACAGCGGCACGCCAAGCTCGCTAAGCTCCTGCAGGTCCCGAAGGATTGTGCGGGAGGAGACGCCAAATTCTTGGGCGAGTTCCTTAACGGTGAACCTGCGTTTGCGATTCACCGTCATCATCAGCTCCATGAGCCGTTTCGATTTGGACATGTGACTTAAAGCTCCGTTCGTGATTTTTTTAATTACGACAATAGTTGTCACTATTATGAGCTACACTGAGTACAAAGTCCAGTAAGCGGACTTGAACCTGCGCCGATGCGTGCGGGGGAAATGATGAGGATAAAGGAGCGGATCGAAGATGATTTTAACGGCCAGCCCATTAATTGCATTAAACGGAGAAGCGGCGGAGGCGATCGCCTTCTATGAACAAATGCTGGAGGCGAAGGTGGTCTTTAAGGAGACGTTTGGCGAAATGCCGGAGCCGAAGCAGCCGATGAGCGAGGAGCTGCAGAAGCGGATTTCCCACTCCGTACTGAAGCTGGGAGACACCGTGATGTATGTGTCGGACAAGTTTCCCGATGAGCCGCATACCGTCGGCAACCAGGTGACCGTGTGCCTCACCATAGACACGGCGGAGCACGCGAAGCGGATATTTGATGGTTTGAAGCAAGGGGGAGAGGTGCACCAGCCGCTGCAGCCGATGTACTTCAGTCCGGCGTACGGTGTTGTGACCGACAAGTTTGGCGTCACCTTCTGCGTGTTTACGAAACGCCCGGCATAAAAGCCGGATTCGGAAGCGGCCTTTTCGTTTTTTTGACGAAAGGGCCGTTTTCCTATGCTATGATAAGAAATAACTGTTACGTCAAAAGAAACCTAGAGACCAAGAGACAGGAGTTGGGGACCCGTGAGTTTACGCGAAATCACGGAGCAGGAATGGCTGATGCAAGCGGAGAAGAGAAGGGAGACAGCGCCGGATGGGAAGGAAGCGGGTACCGGCAGGGAGGCTTTATTTTTCGTGACGACGCTTTGCGGGACCTGCCAATTGGCGGAAAAAATGCTGGAGATCGTCCTGGCGTCCGGCCCTTGTATTCCGGTGTCCAAGCTGAACATCAACTTTACCCCGATCCTGCGGGAACGATGGCGAATCGCCAGCGTCCCTTGTCTGATCGTGCTCGAAGACGGGGTGCCGGTCCGGCAGGAATATGCGATGCGTTCGGTGGTAGACATAAGCGAGTGGCTGCGGGTGTAAGGCGATAAGACTGTCCAAGCCCTCCTTGGGCTATCGCGTTTGGAAAGCGGTAACAACGCATGACTAAATTTTGCGATGAAGGTGGTTTTTCCTATGGAACTGCGGGAAGCGGTAGAGATGATCGGGCGGATTCGCCGCAATATCGGTGAGGTGGTAGTTGGGAAGGAGAACGTGGTGGATTTGTTGCTCGCCGCGTTGCTTGGGAACGGTCATGTGCTGCTGGAGGACGTGCCGGGGACCGGCAAAACGCTGCTGGCCAAAGCGTTGGCCAAATCGCTGGGCGGCGAGTTTAAACGCATCCAGTTTACGCCGGACCTGCTGCCATCCGATTTGAGCGGCATTAATTTCTATAATCAAAAGACCGGCGAATTCGAGTTCCGCTCGGGTCCGGTGTTTACCCATGTGCTGTTGGCGGACGAAATTAACCGGGCGACACCGCGGACGCAGTCCAGCTTGCTGGAGTGCATGGAGGAACGGCAGGTGACGATCGACGGGGTGACGCATGAGCTGGCGGCGCCGTTTTTCGTTATGGCGACGCAGAACCCGGTGGATCAGCAGGGCACGTTCCCGCTGCCGGAAGCCCAATTGGACCGCTTCCTGATGCGGATTGCCATGGGGTATCCGACATCCGATGAGGGCGTGTCCATTCTGGGACGCTTCAAGGAGCATCAGCCGCTGGCCGAGCTCCTTCCGGTCGCTTCGGCTGCGGAAGTGGCGGAAGCGCAGCGGTTCACGCAGACCGTCCGCACAGCGGAGGACCTGCTCGTGTATATCGTGGCAATCACCGAGGCGACCCGTAAGCATCCGGAGGTCAAGCTGGGAGCGAGCCCACGGGCGAGCATGAGCCTGCTCCGCGCCTCGCAAGGATTGGCATTGGTTCGGGGCCGCGATTACGTGACGCCGGACGACATCAAGGCGGTGGCCGTGCCGGTGCTGGCGCATCGGTTGCTCCTTCGCCACAGCCTGCGCGGTGCGGATAACCCCGGGGCTGAAGTTGTGCGCCAGGTGTTAGAGCAGGTGGAGGTTCCGGCTGAAGCGGTGCTGGCGGCACAGGGCCAGCAGGGGGACTAACCGATGTTGCCTTGGCTCCTGATCAGCGCCGTAGGGATCATTGCGGCTTTGGCGTTCATTTACCGCTGGCGAGCGTTGAAGGGCGTCCGTTATCGGCGCTACTTTACGGAACGGGCGGTGTTTGAAGGGGACACCGTCGAAATGGTCGAGGTGATCGCGAACGCCAAGCTGCTGCCGTTGCCGTGGCTTCGGCTTGAATCCAGTATCGCTGCCGGCCTGACGTTTGGGCGGCAGAGCAACCTGAACATCCATGCCGGGGAGATCTATCAGAACCACAGCAGCTTGTTCCATCTGCGGCCGTACCGGCAAATCACGCGGCGCCACCAAGTGATCTGTTCGCGCCGGGGATGGTACCGGTTGGAATCGGCCACGATGACGACGGGGGATCCGTTTGGGATGAACGCCGAGGTCAAGCGGTTCCCGCTGGATCTTGAACTGCTAGTGTACCCGCGAATTCTGGAGCTGAAGGAACTGCCGCTGCCCAATCACAGCTGGTTGGGGGAACTGCCTGTCCGGCGTTGGATCGTGGAGGATCCGTTCCTGACCGCGGGCACCCGTGAGTACCGGGCTGGCGACCCGCTGGGCAGCATCAACTGGAAGGCAACGGCTCGCACCGGCAAGCTGCAGGTGCATCAACGTGATTATACAGCCGACCATCGGCTGATGATTTGCCTCAACCTGGAGACCAGTGATTCGATGTGGAAGACGGTTATCGAACCGGAGCGCATTGAGTTGGGAATCCGTTACGCGGCGACTGTGGCCGAGCATGCGCTCCGCAGCGGTCTGGCGGCGGGATTCGCCTGCAATGCATGCTTGGCGGACGGGCCAAGGGAGCCGATTCGGATTGCACCGTATGCCTCCGCAGACCAGTTCACCTTGCTGCTTGAGACGCTGGCCCGGATGGTGCTGGACAAAACCGTCTCGATGATCCGATTGCTGGAAATCGAGCTGGAGGCAGGCACAACCGATACCGATTATCTGATCATCTCCTGCCACCGGGGTGAGAAGCTGGTGGAAACCGCCGAAATTCTGCGGCAAAACGGCAACGGTGTAGAGTGGATGGATATTCCTGCGGTGGTGTAACAGCTGCAAGAGATATAGAAGAAGCGCTGGATATAAAGCCGGCGCTTCTTCTTTTTACTGCTTCCCATCACCTAACTGGCGTGTTTCCGTTCCCTCCAGGCACTGATAGACCTCGCCCATGTTCTGGGTTAGCGCTGACCGGTAGCCGGCGGCAGTCGCTTTTTTGATTTTCGCACGGATCTCCGTGCTGGCCTGATCTAGCGAGTAAGGGAGCTTCATGATGAAGGTATATTTCACCTCTGCAATATAGCCGCTCCATACAAACGGACGAACATCGGTAATATCAGGGGGAAAGACAAAGCTGGTAATGCGTTGGGCCCTCCATAGGTTCCCTCTGTTTACGTTATTAAGTGCCTTGCGTGCTTTAGATCAGCATTAGAACATGTCATCCCAATAGGAACGGATGACGCAAACAATAAGCAGCAGAGGAACGGACGTTTCTCCTCAAGATCATTGCTAGAGCACATTATATTCCAATTTATAAAAGTGGGAAATCAGGAATTTTCAGGAATAGATTCTACTTCTTGCAGCTGGAACACATCTGGAAGAAGGATCGTAAAAACGATATTTTGGGTGTGGATGTCAGCACATTTTATATCATCTGTGATGTTCCTCATGTTACGTCAATAAGGCATAAAATGCCTTATTATCAGCAATTGAGCTTGTCCCTCCACATCAGAGCGAGCGATCAGGCGTCGCGCGGCGTGACGGCTTCTGCCGCTCCCTCTCACAATAACTTGGCATTCTATATTATCAACCAACGAAAAGGAGGGAAGTTTATGATAAATGTAAAGAATTTTGGTGCTAAGGGTAACGGAGTTGCGGATGACACGGCGGCGATCCAGCAAGCGCTGAACCAGGCAGCAAAAACCAAAGATACGGTCTATTTTCCAAAAGGGGTCTATCTGGTCAATCCAGCTAAGACGTTAAGTGTTGGAGGGAACACCACGCTAAAGGGTGATGGCAGTACGTCGATCATTCGTGCGGCATCCAACAGCTTTGGTTGGGAACTAATGCGGGTGTCGGGGTCAAACATTTTATTGACCGATTTGGTTATTGATGGTAATCTGCGAGTGAACCGGGTTCTTACAATCGCTGGGGGGAGTAAGAAGGTGACGGTTCAAGGTCTGCTCGTCAAAGGGGCAACCCATAGCACTGACCGGCGAAGTGAGTATTATACAGGGGTCGTGTCGGGCATCGTGGTGCTCGGGAATACCGAATCGATTACGATCCAGGGAACAGAGATTGCTGACGTCCTTGCTCTAAACGCGGGCGGAGCGGGTCTGGTGGCTCGAGGAATTTACGTCACGACAACCTGGGGCAGCAAGGAACGGGCGGCCCGGCAAGTATCGATCACCGGTTGTTTCATTCATCGAATTGGGCCAGCCGACGACGGAGACGGAATATATTATGAGGACCCGGCGATGGACGAGAACCGTGCTACGGGAGTTGCCAGCTTGATTGCCGACAACCGCTTTGATGAATGTGCCAAACGGGCGGTGAAGGTGTATGCCAAAGGCGTTACGGTCCGCGGCAATACAATTAACAACCCTTACCTTAACAACAATTACTATAAGGGAACCAATAAAAGCAGCTTGGCACCGGACATGTATTCGGCAATTAGTATCTATGGCGGCGATAGCGTCGTAGAGGGAAACAAAATCTCAGGCAAAGGCAGCTTCTACGCAGCGATTGAGGTCGGAGCAGGTGATTTTGTCGAAAACGTTTCCATTCTGGGGAACTCCGTCACCATGGGCAGCCAAAGCGATATTAAAGGAACGACATCGATTCGCCTTGGAAATATCCGCGATTTTGTAATTCGCGGCAACGAGCTGAACAACGGCGAACGCGGGATCTGGACCTGGCAAGATGCTGATAAAGGAAAGATTGAAAATAACATCATACGCATGCCGAAGGGCAGCGGAATTGACCTGACGACCTATTTGAAAGGGTATACGCAAAAAAACATTACGTGCACAGGAAACAAAATTACAGCAGCTACGGCCGTCAGAACCTCGTCGTCAACTAATAAGAATGTGGTAGTTCGATAGAGATTCTAGAAGTACGACAAGCTTTTTTTACAATTTCAGCTACTAAAATGGGATAACTTTGAATATAAAACGATATAGCAATCAACTTGGTAGACGGTAGAACATGCAGCTTGACCCGAAGTGAGGTGGAAAAATGGTGGGGAAAGCGGGGATTTTAGTTATCTCGCTCGATTTCGAATTATATTGGGGAGTCCGTGATCTTTATACGAAAGCGGAGTATGGCTCGAAATGGTTGCAAGAAAGGGAATGGATTCCTCCCATGCTGAAGATGTTCAAGAATGCGGGTATCCATGCGACTTGGGCGACGGTGGGGATGCTGTTTTTTGCAAACCAGCGTGAGCTTCTGGAGGGCATACCGGAGCTTAGACCGAGTTATATGGACAGTCGGCTGTCCCCCTACGCCGAGATCGAAGCCGGTACCGCAGGGGAAGGGGAGATAGAGGACCCCGCTTCCTTTGCCCCATCATTGATAGAGCAAATCCGCCAGACTCCGGGTCAAGCGATCGGTTCACATACGTTCTCCCATTATTACTGCAGCGAAAAGGGACAAACGGCAGAGGAATTTTACAGTGACCTTCAAGCCGCGGTGGCCATCGCCCAAAAAAGGGGGATTTCCCTCCAAAGCCTGGTGCTTCCGCGCAACCAGCTGCGCCGCCAGTATTTACACCGACTGCCGGAGCTCGGCTTCGTCACGTATCGGGGGAATCCCCGTCACTCCCTTTACCGTGAAGGATATTCAACGTCCGATCCCTGGTTCCGCCGGGTGCTGCGGCTGGCCGACAGCTACGTGAACCTGACGGGGCACCATACGTATTCGGTAGATTCGGTATCGCCGCGGCTGCCTATCGATCTGCCGGCAAGCTTCTTCTTCCGAACTCCGCCCGGGGCGCTCAAGCGGCTGGAGCCGCTTCGGTTAAAGCGGATCAAGGACGGAATGACTTATGCTGCCCGGCAGGGGCAGGTGTACCATTTGTGGCTCCATCCGTACAATGCGGCGGATGAGGATTTATTCCGCTCGCTGGAGAACGTCATTCACCATTACCGTCATTTGGCTGAGCGATATGGAATGACTAGCCTGAATATGGAGGAGCTTGGTGAACGGGTTTTGGCGGGAGCGGGGCAACCGGCAGCGGAAATCCCGGAGGAAGCCGAGGAAAATGCCGAAAAACATAGCTTGCAGGCATTAATCGAATGAGGTGAAAAACGATGGATATGGTTGATATGTGGAATGCGGTGCGGCGACATGCTCTTGCCTTTTCGATCGTCTTGGCGGTATGTGTCGGACTGGCTGTGCTACTAAACGAAGTGGTGGCTCCATCGTACAGGGCTAACGTGAGTCTGGTCGCCAATCTCGCCTCGAATCCAGAATCGAGCACATATAACGAGTTCCTAGCCAGCCAGATGCTAACGAAAACGTATGAAGATACCATTCAAAGCCGTTATGTTGCCACAGAGGTGAAGAAGAAAGTATCTACTCCTGACTCGGTTACTCAAATGCTGAAGAAGATCAAGGTCCGCACGGATCCAGGCACATTGGTCATCATGTTGTCATACACGGGGGAGGATCCAAAGCAGGCGGTCGCGATCGCCAACGCCTTCGCTGAAACCTTTATCGCCAAATCCAAGGAGATTGTGGCGGGAGCTAACGTTTCGATTCTTGACTTAGCCAGCCTGGAGGAGACACAAAAACCGGTCAGCCCGCGCAAAACAATGAATATCGCCATCGCTAGCTTTATTGGTTTTTTTGCAGGTCTCAGTCTGGCTCTGATCCTGGACGCTCGACATATCCGCAGCCGAAAAAGACGCCAAGCGCAACGGCATCTGCCGAAGGATTACCCGGAGCTTAGTGACGCCTTGTTTCGGATCGAAGACAAATACAAAGTGCAGGGCTAATTCATATGATCAAAGGACGATTTTATGCCAAATATGATCAGAACAGTCTTCTTCCATTGTCTCCGCCGTATCAGACAATTTGGTGAACGGCTGCGGCTCCCAAACGTGTCCAGCCAACTTAGGAAGCTCAAACATGACGGCTTCCTAAAGAGCGTGGCGGTGTTGGCCAGCGGAACGGTCGTCAGCCAGATTCTCGTGATAGCGACGCTGCCGGTGCTGACGCGCCTCTACTCGCCAACCGAATACGGAACATACTCGATGTACCAATCAATTATCGGGATCTTGCTGATGGTGATTTCCTTCTCCTATGAAAATGCCATCACCCTGCCGGAAGACGATCGTACCGCTTCCAATGTGCTAAATCTATCCCTGCGCATCTGTATCGGAGTCAGCATTGCCAGCGGCCTCGGTATTCATATCCTGGAGGAGCCGCTGTCAGAATGGCTGCACGAATCTTATTTGACGCACTATTATTTGCTCTTTATTGTCAGCTTGTTCGGCGCCGGGTTCTACCAAATCCTGAATTACTGGTCGATCCGTAAAAAGTACTTTAGGCAGCTGGCACGGACGAAATATACGCAAAGTATTAGCCAGATTTCCTCACAAATTGGCCTCAGCTTATTTCACCTCGGGCCGTTAGGATTGATCATCGGCGATATCATCGGCCGATTCGGCGGATTATTGCCGCAATGGAAGCTCTGGCGCCGGGATGTCAAAAGCCAGGCCATCATATCAGGGTGGGCCGATTTGAAGGAGAGCGCCTACCGTTACCGACGGTTTCCGTTCCTATCGATGACCGCCGGACTGCTAAACAGCGTGGTCTTGTACATACCAACGATTCTTCTTGCTTCGTTTTACGGCCCGCAAGTGGCCGGATGGTTTGCGCTTTGCCAGCGGATTCTCGGCTCACCGATGACGCTGATCATGACCTCCGTCCGCAGCGTGTACTTGGCGGAATCCGCCGACTCCATGATTAACCACCCTCACAAACTATATCCCTTATTCCGCAAAACGGTACGCAACGTTTTTCTGTTCGGCACATTAGTCATTTTGATCATCGTTGGGGTAGGTCCCTACATGTTCTCGTTCCTATTTGGCGAAGAGTGGGCCCGGTCAGGCAGCTTTATCCGTATTCTCTCGATCATGTACTTAAGTCAGTTTGTCGCTAATTCCGTGGGATCGACGATTGATGTGATGGAACGACAGGACCTGCATTTGTATCGGGAGATCATTCGGACGGTGCTCATATTGGGCTCTATGTATTTTACCTGGCATACGCAGCAATCGGTAGAGATGGCCATCTGGCTGTTTAGCGCAGCATCCACGTTAGGATACTTGCTGCATCTGGGATTGTCGTGGCACTCGGTGCGGAAATATCAGGGGGCGCAGCGCAAAGGATTTGAAGCTGCTGCCAGTCAAGTAACGGGAGGGAGTGGAGAACCAACGTGAAAATCTTATTTGTGATCACCGGATTCGATTATGCAGGGGCGGAAAACCAAGTGCTGATGCTATGCCGCGAACTTCGGGCGAGGAGCTGTGAGGTCCGCTTGGTTACGATGATCCCGCCGGTAGCGCACTTGGAGGAGTTGAAGGAGCTAGGGATTGAAGTCGTCAGCCTCGGTATGAAAAAAGGAGTTCCGGACCCTCGGGCGATCTTCCGGTTAGCCAGCTTGATTTGGCGGATGCGTCCCGATGTGGTCCATAGTCATCTGGTGCATGCGAATATTTTGGCGCGAGTTACGCGGTTGTTTGTGCGTATTCCGTTTTTGATCTGCACGGCACACAGCGTCAACGAAGGAGGCTGGCGGCGGGAATTGCTGTATCGGATGACGGATCCGCTGGGAGACCTGCTCACCCAAGTCAGTCAGGAAGCGGTGCGCAGATATACGGAGCGCAAAATCGCGTCTCCTCGTAAACTCCGGTTGATAGAAAATGGCATCGATCTCAGCCGCTTCGCGGAGGATCCCCGGCAACGCCGACAGCTGCGGACGGAGCTTGGCGTGGAGCTAAGGGTGGAGGAACCCGGGGAGAGGGTCCGGGCCGGAACAGCTGCAGAAGGGGAGCGAGCTGTTGTGGAGCGCGCGGGGGCCCCGCAGGAGCCGTTTGTCTGGTTGGCGGCAGGGCGGTTCGTTCCGGAGAAGGATTACCCGGCTATGCTGTTAGCCTATGCCGAAGCGAGGCAGCGCTTTGCGAACAGCGTGTTATGGATCGCTGGAATCGGGCCGGAACGTCCGCAGGTCGAACAGCTGGCGGCGGAATTGGGCTTATCGGCTTACGTGCGCTTCCTTGGTATTCGTACTGACATACCGGCTCTGATGCAAGCCGCAGATGGATTTGTCCTGTCCTCGAAATGGGAAGGGTTGCCGATCGTATTGCTGGAGGCTTGCGCCAGCCGGTTGCCGATCGTCGCTACCGCTGTAGGCGGCAATGCCGAAGTCGTGCTGGACGGCGTAAATGGCTACTTGGTACCGGCGGAGGAGCCGAGGGCGCTGGCCCAGGCGATGGAGCAGTTGATGGCCTTACCGCCGGAGGAGCGGCGGGCCATGGGGCAGCGCGGGTGGGAGTATGCTGCAGCTCATTATGACAATTCCCGTGTCACCGGGAAATGGATCGAGCTATACGAGCAGGCATCCGGCCGGAGGCTGCCTTCTGCCCGGATGTTGTCCAAGGAGGCGCATGAAGGATGACGAAAACGCGAAAAGCCGCTTATATCGCAACGGTATACGCCCATTTGGCAGCGTTCCATCTGCCTTTTATGCGCGATCTACGGGATGCCGGGTTTACCGTCCATGCCTATGCCGCCCCGGATCACGGTCGGGAAGAGGTGGACGCCGCCGGTTTTACGTGCCGGGATCTTCCGTTTAGCCGCAGCCCGCTGGCCTCCAGGAATGTTCGGGCCCTTCGAGCACTCGTGGGCTGGATCCAGCGGGAACGGTATGACCTGATTCACGTGCATACGCCTAACGCAAGTGTGGTCTGCCGAATCGCCGCCCTGCTGGCAGGCCGTCCGTATCCTAAAATCGTTTATACCGCCCACGGTTTTCACTTTTATACCGGGGCGCCCTGGATGAATTGGCTTTTGTATTATCCGATGGAACGTTTCTTATCTCGGTGGACCGATCTTCTCGTGACGATCAATCGGGAGGATGCCCGGCGGGCGGAGGCCTTTCCGGTGCGTGGCCGCAGCGTCTACGTCCCCGGGGTTGGCGTCGATCTGACTTTGTATTCGGACGCGGCCTTGGGGGATGGAGATCGCGAGCAGCAACGCCGCAAGTTCGGCTTAGCCCCTGACGATTTCGCCGTGCTGTGCATTGCGGAGCTGAACCGCAACAAAAATCAAGCGCAGCTGATTGAAGCGATTGCGGAGCTTCGGCGCCGCGGCGTCCCGGCCGTGCTGATGCTGGCCGGAGTGGGTCGAGAGGAAGCGTGGTATCGGCAGCTCGCCGCGAAGTCCGGCTTAGCCGAGGCTGTGCGCTTCCTCGGTTATCGCCGCGACGTGCCGCAGCTGCTGCAAGCTGCGGACGTCCTGGCGCTCGTGTCGCAGCGCGAGGGCTTGCCCAAAGCGCTGCTGGAGGGGTTGTCCGCCGGCAAGCCGCTGGTAGCTACGGCGGTGCGCGGCAGCCGTGATCTCGTCGCCCCCGGCCGCAATGGCTACCTCGTTCCGGTGGGGGACGTGCCCGCCACGGCCAAGGCGCTCGCGCGGCTGCAGCAGGACGCCGGAATGCGGCGGCGTATGGGCGAGTACAGCCGCAAGCTGGCGCAGCTGTACGATCTGGAACAAATTCGCCGAGAAGTGGCGGCGATGTATGCGCAGCTGGGGGGGCTTCAACAGGAAGAAGCTTGGGAGGATCAGCCGTGTTTGGTGAACGCGGAGGGGGAAGAGATTCATGGTCAAGCTGTTTCGGAATAACGGGATGAAGGCGGGGCTTCTCCTGCTTGATCTGCTGGCGATATACGCCAGCTACTGGCTGGTTACCGGGTTGCTGCTGCAAGGGAGTTGGAGCCAGCCCGGCACACTGGGGGATTCACCGTTCCGCAGCGCGCCGTGGATAGGGATGCTAACGGTGATGACGTACTATTTTTTTAACTTATACGATTTGGCAGGACGGCGAAAGCCGGCGCAATTTCTATGGAATCTCATACTAGCCCAGTTATTCGTTGCTGCGGAGCTGATTGTGATCAGTTATGCGAGCCAATGGTTCAGCTTGCCCCCGCGTCGGTTACTCTTCACATTTGCCGCCCAGCTGCTGTTATCCTTTGGTCTTCGCTGGCTGTTGTTTTACATCCAGAGCAAAGGATTTACCCGCAAAAAGACGTTGGCCGTGGTCAGCGCTGAAGCCCCTGATGAAGAAGTGCTGGGCCGCATGCTGGAACAGGGCAAGCCCTGGTTCCGCGTTGAGCGGATTGTACGTACGGATCGTGAGGGGACGGGCGAAGGATTGCCGGAGCAGACATGGGCAGGGATGGAGACGCTGCTCCTCGGGCCGGGATTGCCTCCCGAAACGAAAGCAGCCTGGGTTCAGGCCGCAGGGAAGAGAAATATGGAAGTGGTCATCGTTCCTGATTTTTATGAGCTGTATCTCGCCGATGCCGAGCCGCAGCAAATTGGCGACTTGCTGGTGTATTCACTGCTGCCGCCGCAGCTGACGCTGCCGGAGCGCCTGTTCAAGCGCCTGTTTGATTTGACGGTGTCTTCGCTACTTCTGCTTGCCGCATCCCCTGTGATGCTTGCGATGTTCCTGCTCATCCCGCTGACGTCGCGAGGGAAGGCGCTGTATGTTCAAGAGCGCATTGGGTTGCATGAAAAGCCGTTCCCGCTATACAAGTTCCGCAGCATGGTGGATGGCGCAGAAGCCGCGACCGGGCCGGTGCTGGCCGGGCGCAACGATACCCGGGTGACCCGATTGGGCCAATGGATGCGCGCCACCCGGATTGATGAACTGCCTCAGCTGTTTAATGTGCTGCTTGGCCATATGAGCTTGGTTGGGCCGCGGCCGGAGCGGGCGTTTTTTATTAACCAGTTTAAAGAGGAGCTGCCGCATTACACGTATCGGCTGATGGTGAAGCCGGGGTTAACGGGTTATGCCCAAGTGATGGCGGGGTATGCCACTACTCCTTGCGACAAACTGCGTTACGACTTGATGTACATCAAAAGATATTCGCTGCTGCTCGATCTGAAGATTCTGTTCCAGACGATCCGGGTCGTTCTTCAACGGGAGCAAGCCAGAGGAGTGGAGGGTTGCGTTGTTGCCACGCCCACGGCAGCGGGGATCGATCGTGAAAATGCCTCCACCGGCCTCCAAATGAAATGAATTACTTGGCAGTATTGTCTGTCAGCGTTCCTTCCCCTGATGCCAGCGCGGCCTTAGCCTCCTTCGACAAGCGGATGGGGGTTTCCGCGCCGGTAATGACGTTTCCGGTGATGCGGAAGCTGCCGATTTGGTCGAGGCGGATCCCGCTTGAACCGGGGAAGGGCTGGCCATCGCTGCTTTCGATGAGGTTGCGCTCGATGACGATGCCGCCGGACGATTCAATATTGGCTTCAATCGCAGCATAGAAGCTGCCAGGCCCCCCGATCGTATTGTCGGATACGGTCACATCACCGGCATATACAGATATGGCGGCGTACATGTCCTGCGGCAGTTGGTCATTGGGCGTGGCGAGATAGTGGTTATCTCCGGAGTAAGGGTTAAGGATGCGATTGTTTTTCACAAGAACGCCGGGGGCGGAGATTTTAATGCCGCGTTTGGCGGTGTGGTGGAGGATGTTCCCCGAGACGACCGAATCTGATCGCGGCGAAGAAGCAGGCGGCTGATCAAAATAGATACCGTCCGCATCCTCTCGCGGGGTAATATAAGAGATTAGGTTGTCTGTAATACTAACGCGGCGGGCGATCGTGCGCCCTGGTTCGCTCCAAACCATGATCCCCCTTGCGACGGGGGTGGTTTCTCTCGCGGAGATTCCGGTGATTGTGGAGCCAAGGATGCTGATGTCCACGGTGTCGCCATAGATCATAATGCCGGCGACGACGGTCGTGGACAGCGGGTGCTGGCGATCAGCCGGCTGGTTCAAGTCTTGGATCGTACTATGGACAATTTGCACGTTCGATGATCCGCGGTGCACGCTGATCCCACGGGTCAGCCGTGAACCGCCGTCGATTACGATGCCATCGATACGGATTTTGTGCCCCTGGACAGAGATCGCTTCAAAGCCGTACCGGGCTCCGGTGATCGCACGGAATTTCAGGACAGGCCGGCCCAGACCGCGCAGGGTGACGCCGCTGTAAATCGGCAGCGGCTCGTCCAGAGCGAGCAAATACGTACCAGGGGGGACGAGGACGGTCGTGTGATGACCGGTCGCCGCAGCCTGTCGAAGAACGCGCAGAAAAACAGCAGTATCATCTGTGAGGCCGTCGCCTTTGGCACCGGCTTCTTTCACGTTGAAGGTAGGAGCGGGGAAAGGATAGTTCGCTTCCCAACGCAGCAGCAATGCCCAACACAAGGCCAAAACTAACAGAGCAAGGAGCAGCCACCGGCTCTGACGCCGACGCCGCGGATGACCGCCGCGTCGATTGGGGCGAAACGGGCCGTTGGGATAGGGCCAGGGTGATTTTTTACTCATCGATCTCATCCCCCAGAAGTTGACGAGATATCTCGGACCAGGCCGTCATATCCGGAATGCAGTAGTACAGCTCAGCACCGACCAACGGGTCCTTCGCTTTCCCGCTGCTCCCCGGAAACTGCACAAAATACATCTCCTCCGGGTCAATGCTGCGAACCATCCAGGCCAGGCTGAGCATATCGGTATCGGTCAGATTGGTGTCCAAAATGTCTTCCTTCACTTGCCGGATCAGCTCAGGCAGACGGGTCAGGTTATCCGGAACGAGCAGCTTGCGGGCAATCGCCTGCAAAACAAGTGCCTGATTACGTTGCCGAGCGTTGTCGCCGTCTTCCAGTGATTTGCGCTCGCGGACGAAGTTGAGCGCCGTTTCACCGTCCCAGTGTTGTTCTCCGGCAGGCAGAGTCCGATCATTGTAGGTCAGCTTAACGGGAGCCTCCAGCTTCACGTCGATGCCGCCGATCGTATCAATGAAATGCTCAAATCCGCTGAAGTTCGTTTTGATGTAATAGTTGATGGTGCAGCGGCATAAATTGCTGACGGCCTGAATTGCAGCGAGGGTGCCGGCGTGGCTCCCTTTGCCGCTGGCTTCCGCCATCGCATGGGCATGATTGATCTTGGTCAGCCCAATGCCGGGAAGATGAACCCGGGTGTCGCGGGGGATGGATACAAGGTTGACGGTGTTGTCCTCCGGATTGACATGGGCGAGCATCAGCACATCGGTGCGCGAAGCTTCCTCTGCCCGGGCATCGGTGGCGAGCAGCAGCAGGTTAAAGCTGCCCCGGGCTCCACGAATCTCCGCGAAGGAAGGATTCGCCGCAGAAGCTTTTCCGGCCGTCTCGTTGTCTTTCACACCGGTTAGTCCAAAGCTTGTCGTATCGCCGTTAACAGCTTCCTCCGTATCTGACACCCCAACTCCACCGATCTGTTCTGGTGTAGCCAATACCGGGATGTCGGTGCCTCGAAAATGCCGTGAGGGCTCGTATTTCAAATAGGCGGCCAGCAGTCCGCAAGCCGCAAGGAGTAGAAGAATCGCCGGGATTGCCACTTTTTTGGGGATTTTGAATTTCATTCGTTTTTCCACTCCGTCTCTATCAAATCGAGTAGATCTCGCGAAAAGGTTTCATAGCAGTATATTCGTGAAATCCGCACGGTATGCTCGGAACGAAAGGATCAGCCAAGCCACCGTCAAAGTGACTGATCCGCGTGCATAAATGACGAATTTCCAGTATTTTACCAAGTCTATTTTGGACTTGACCTACATAAGGTGGTGGAAATGGGGCAAACGCCGATATTTCTTAGGGAATAGGAGAGTCGAAGCGATGAAAGTGCTAGTCACCGGAGGAGCGGGGTTTATTGGGCGCCACACCGTCAAGCGGCTGCTGGAACAAGGGGATCAGGTGGTGGTGGTCGATACCAGATTGTCCGGGAATCTCGGGAAAAAAGACGATCTGCTTACATACTATCCGACGGACATTGTATCTGATGATTTGGAGTTGATCTTTGCAGAGGAGCGGCCGGATGCCGTCATTCACCTGGCAGCTCAAACGAGCGTTCAACGCTCGTTGCATCACCCCACGGCTGACGCGGAAACGAATATTCTGGGGACGGTCCAGCTGCTGGAGCAATGCGTGCGTTACGGTGTACAGCGGATTGTCTTTGCGTCCTCGGCCGCGGTGTATGGAAACCCCGACCATTTGCCGATCAAGGAATCGCAACGAACGGAGCCTTTATCCTTTTACGGCGTGTCCAAACGAGTTTCCGAGATGTATATTCAATCCTTCCATGAACGCTATGGGCTTGACTATTCAATCCTGCGGTATGCCAATGTGTATGGGGTACGGGAGCGGCGTACGGGTGAGGATGGGGTGTTAACCGCATTCGTTGAGCGACTAACTGCGGGTCTTCCGCTGGAGGTATATGGAGACGGCTCGCAGACGCGAGATTTCGTCTATGTGAAGGATATTGCCGCGGCGAACGTGAAGGCGTTGCGCTGCACAGGCAGTCAGATTTTAAATGTCAGCAGCGGCCGCGGCATCTCCCTTCTGGAGGTGCTGGGGGTATTATCGGAAATTTTCGGCCGTCAAGTGCAGCCGCAATTTCGTCCCGCTCAGCCGGGGGATATTGACCAAAGTGTGCTCGATAACGGCAAAGCCCGCGATATCCTCTGGTGGGAGCCGCGATATTCGCTATATGATGGATTAGTAGAGATGATGGAATTCGAAATGGAAGCGCGAAAAAATCCGCTGCTTATCGAACGAACGAACTACGTTGAACCATCGGTCATATAGGTCATTTGCGGCGCGCTTGCTTCGCCAAGTCCCGTCTGTCCCGTTTCTCTTCATGAGAAGCGGGATTCATTTTTTTGAGGGACACTGAGGATAAACGAGCCCGCAGTCCTCACCTCTGTGATATGATGAAGATTAGAAGAAGGAGAGCTTTCGATCGGATAAAAGTGTGATTAGGGTCCAGAGCCGGCTTTTCGGAGGAAGATCGGGAGGGATGACGGGATGAACGACAAGGATGAATACGGAGATCTGCATCAAAATGAATCCGCTTACCTGAGACAGACGTTGCGGTCAGGCCTCGCCTGCCTCATGGAATATGTGCTGCTGCTGCCGGCATGGATTCTGTTCGCGGTGTTCCTTCGGCCGCCGGAGTTCCCCATCGCGGGGCTTGGCCTGCTGCCGTTACTCTCGCTCATCGGAGTCTTGATTGGTACCCGGCTGCGCAAGCTATGGCAGCGCGGGGCGGTTGCCCTCGCCGCTGGCGCGGTTTATACCGCGGCCGCTTTGGCTTGGGCAGGGGGCGCGAGCGCGCTTGGCTTAGGTAACGCCGCATCGGCTACCCAGCTAGCCTCCACCGTCGTTGTGCTGCTGCAAACCGCCGCGCTGTTTGTCGCCGGTGTGTTTTGCTCGCTGCAAGGTCTGACGGTTCGAAATCGTCAGGGCCATTTTCGGCTGTACTGGGTGGGGCTGAGTCTCTACTTCCTAGCAGGGATCTTCTTTCCGCGAATCGAAGCGCTGCAAGCGACGGTCCCGTTGATCACCTGGGCCGGCGTATTCAGCTTAGCCACGGCTCTGTTCGTAACGAACCATCAGTTTCTGCGCTACAGTTCGCAGGCCGGTGACTCGGGAGAGCGGCTGCCGGCGGGGCTTCGTCGCCATAACCGGTTATTTGTCGGCTTGATCGTTGTGGCCGCTGTGTTGCTGGCGGCCGGTGTGGGGCGCTGGATTGGCAGCCTGCTGTGGCGAATGCTTCAAGCGATCGTGCGTTGGTTAACCCGTCCGCAGGAGCCTGTGCTGCCGCCGACGGAAGAGCCGGAAGCGGTAACACCGCCGCTGGAGCCGATGTTGCCGGCAGAACCCCAGGAACCGGGGCTGCTGTCGGAAATTTTGAACTATGCATTTTATGTGTTTGGCGGATTGCTTCTAGCGGCCTTACTGGGGTTCGTCCTCTATTGGCTGTACAAGAACGCTGGGGAATATTGGCGCAAAGCCATCCATCGCCTGCTTAACTTGTTGCGCCGGGAGAGCGCCGCACCGGAGCAAGCTGCTTATCGCGATGAGGAGACGAGCTTGTTGACTTGGGAATCGGCCCTGCAAGGCTGGCGCCAGCTGGGAGCCCGTCTGCTGCGCACGGGGAAGCCGTCCGAACGTTGGGAGGACATGCGGGATAACCGGGAACGCGTCCGCTATTTATACCGGTTGTTTTTGCGGCAGGAACGTCAGCGCGGGTTCTCGCTTAAGCCTTATTTGACCCCGCGGGAAACGGTGGAGGAGCTCAAACAGGAATCGGCCCGGCAGGCGGAAGCCGCTAAATCGGCCAGAGCCGGGAAGCGAAAGCGGCTTGTGGGTACCGGCGGCGGTACTACCGAGGCCGCGGAAGCGGCCGTCCGGCAAGAACTGGAGTCTACGGCCGACCCTTTGCTCCAACTGTATTATGGAACTCGATACGGTGAGGAGACCCCCGGAGATGAGGAAGTGGTGGAGCTGCGTCGGCGCCTGCTGCGGTAAATGAATATTCGCATTGCGTTAGTGATAAATAATGGAAATTAGTGATAAAAATAACTTACACTTGATTCATTTTCCTTTATTATCCTTTATGTGACAACAAAAAACATAAAGGAGCGGTTGAATGATGAAGAAAAGTTCGGTGTTATTGTTATCCATTGTGTTGTTGTTCGTTTCTTTGGGAACTGCTAATGCTAGCAATTATGAGAGAGTGTCAAGTTCTGCATCTATGGCTAATCAACTTGTTGATGTTAATGGTGTAAAAGACATCAATTTAGATCGATATTTTCAAGAAAACCAAGTTCCAAAAGAAAAGCAATTTTGCTAAAGGAGAAAGTCAAGAACAACGAATTATGGGATGCCTATAAACCTGAAATGCAACAATGGATACCTTCTGACTTTTTCGTATTCGATCCAAAACTAGGTGACCAAATAAAATACTATCGCTTCCCTGACGGTTCCTTTATCTCCGTTGGTACAGAGGGGGAACAAATAGTAAGATACATCCGCTAGGAAGTTCAACTGATGAGTATGGAAATATTACTTATTGGGATATCAAGATTAGTAAAACTGTGGGCACGGCAAGCGCATATGTATACGCAGATTTCTTGCTAGGAAATTATGAGAAAGGCTACAAATCAAAAATTTTCAGATTGTATGGTCCAAATGCTTCAGGATTTGGAGTTACGGATACGCCTAAAACGGAAATTGTAAGAGAAGTTGAGGATATTGAGAAATCAAGATCGGCTTTAGCTCGTTCTTATTGGTTTAGTAAAGCTAACCTCAAGTTTTCATGGGAAGGGAACGGTATAGATACTACGATTGGAACAACCTGTTCTCTTTGGCTTGGGGCGATAAGAGGAAAATTATACGTCGATACCAAATTACCATATTGATCCTATAAATAAAGAGAGACATCTTAAGTGTCTCTCTTTAATCCTTTAACCAACATGCATTTGTAACCTAACTTAGATTAAAAGGAGAGGCAGCATGAATACCAAGAACGTTGTGCTAACGTCTATTGGCCTCGGACTGATCGTGGTCATGATCGTTTTGATCTACAATCCATTTCGTTTTCACCAGGAGCCGAAAGTCTATAACTTTGCAATCGAAACAGCGGATCTGAGGATCAATGATATTGAGTTTGTGACTTATCCTAACTCTCTATATCTAGCAGATCATCATTTGGAAGTTGTGGGAGACAACAAGCATTTTACCGGTGTTGCTTACGGATTAACTATTGGGGGGAAATCTATTCTTTCTATAAGCCAAGCGGACGATCCTTTTATGTTACCCGACTCTTTTCAGGGAAAGATCTATTATAGTACACGTAATTTAATCCAAGGCGTTAAGGTTGGGCCTCACGATTCCGTTTATGTCGAAATTGCTTATGAGGTGAACGGGGTTCCCCGAAAAATCACGGGTACCGTCAAAGTAAGCGATATTGTTAAGTCTGCGGATCAGAAAAAAATAATTCGGCTTTAATCGCACTTAAGCCTTAATCAAAAACGCGAGCCTGCAGAGAATTTACTCTGTGCTCGCGTTTTTTTTAACATTATGAGCCGTGCTTTACGATCTCAAGCTTCTTGAAGCGGTGTGGTTCCTTCTCCAACAGCTTGAAGGTTAAATCCTCATGCTCCAGCGTGTCTCCAACATCCATCGATGGATTTCTGCCATAGAGCCAACCGCCGATAGTATCCACTTCTTCTGTGCTCAGGTCGGTTAGCAGCACTTCATTGATCTGATTTACCGTCACGGTGCCAAGGGCTACCACATGCGATTCGTCCAGCTGGACAATCGGATCTTCCTCTTCTTTATCGAACTCGTCGCGGATTTCCCCGACAAGCTCCTCCAGAATATCTTCCAGAGTAACGAGGCCGGCGGTTCCTCCGTATTCGTCGATCAGGATCGCCATATGGGTGCCTTCCTTCTGCATCTTCTTCAGCAACTCATTCACTGGAGTGACCTCGGAGACAGCCATCACCGGCTGCAGCAGAGCGGAAAAATCCAGATTTGGATTATGATCATAAGCTAGGAAGAACTGTTTCGTATTTACGATTCCGATGACGTTATCCTTGCTGCCATCCACAACCGGAAAACGGGTGTATTGCTGTTCCCGGATGATCTCCAAGTTCTCCTCACGCGTCTTGTCCGTATATAAACACACCATATCGGTGCGAGGTACCATGATTTCCTTGGCGAGCAAATTATCAAATGCGAAAATCCGATTCACGTAGCCAAATTCGCTTTGATTGATTTTGCCGCTTTCGTAGCTTTCATTAATGATGATCTGTAGTTCTTCCTCAGAGTGTGCTTCCTCATGTTCTGAGGCCGGTTTGACGCCGAACAAGCGCACAAGCTGGTTGGCCGAACCGTTTAGGGCCCAAATGAAGGGGCGCATGATTTTTGTAAAAAGAATTAAAGGCTTGGCTGTAATCATGGCAATTTCTTCAGCTTTACGGATCGCCACGGTTTTAGGGGCCAACTCGCCCACCACAACGTGAAAATACGTGATGACGACAAACGCGATAATAAACGAAAGCGCGCTGCCAACTGCCTCAGGTATGTTCAGGCTGTGGAACAGGGGATGCAACATGCTCTCCACCGTTGGTTCTCCCAGCCATCCGAGTCCCAGCGCGGTAATCGTAATCCCGAGCTGGCAAGCTGATAGAAATCCGTCCAGGTTTGAGGTGACCTGCTTGACGGCAACGGCACCCTTCCGTCCTTCCGCCACAAACTGATCAACCCGGCTTCCCCGGACCCGAACGATCGCAAACTCTACCGCGACAAAAAACGCCGTTAACGCGATAAGTAAAACGACCAAAACCACATTCAAAACCAAATACCTGTCACTGTCCATTCGATGCATCTACTCCTCAATAATTTAATATAATGACGTGAATCTATCACTATTATACAATAAACTCCCTTCTTCATGCGAACCTGCTCATAAGGCAGATAGGGTATTAATGTTCGTGTTTTCGGCGAAGGTTGTGAAATTAGCCACGTTTTATCTTTTGTTTTGTTTCAAAACACGAATATTTGATTTAATTTTATCTTGACTTATCCGTTTATCACGCTTATACTCAGGTTGTTCCAAAACACAAACAAGTCCATAGAAATAGAGAACAAGTTCGTATATCCTCAATAATATGGATTGAGGGTCTCTACAAGGAACCATAAATTCCTGACTACGAATAGGGTGCATACGCATACCTATGAGAGGTCAGGAATTTTTTTATTTATCATGTGAATGATTAACCATCTCAGGAGGATTCAGATGAGCAAATACGATGTCATTGTAGTGGGAGCCGGCCCTGCCGGAATTTTCGCCTGTTACGAACTGACCCGGAAAGCGCCGCATTGGAAGGTGCTTCTGGTGGACAAGGGGCACGATATCTATCGCCGCCGTTGCCCGATCTTAGAGGAGAAGATTACGCTTTGCCCGCCTGCGGCCGGGCGTAAGGAATTTGCCGGTTGCTTGCCGGCCTGCTCGATCACGGCTGGATTTGGTGGGGCTGGAGCATACAGCGACGGGAAATTTAATATTACCACGGAATTCGGCGGTTGGCTTAGCGATTACATTGCGCCGTCCAAGGTGCTGGATTTGATCAAATACGTCGATGCGATCAACCTGGAGCACGGGGCGACGACCACCATCACTGATCCGATGACCGAAGCGGTCCGACAAATCGAGCAGCGCGGATATGCCGCCGGGCTCAAGCTGCTGCGAGCGCAGGTGCGCCATCTGGGGACCGAGCAGAATCTGGAAATCCTGAAATCGATCTACGAATATCTCAACACGCGCATTGATATGCTGTTTAAGGCCGAAGTGGAGGACCTGATCACGGAAAAAATCGAGGAAAGCCACCAAGTCCGCGGGATCACGCTGAAGAACGGCGAAACGTATGAGGCCGATCTGGTGATGGTCGCTCCAGGCCGGGACGGTTCTGCGTGGTTGACCGAGATTCTGAAGAAGCGTCGCCTGAAAATGACGAACAATCAGGTAGACGTTGGCGTTCGCGTAGAGACCTCCGATGTGGTGATGCGGGAGATCAACGAGCATTTGTATGAGGGCAAATTTATTTTCAACACTTCGGTTGGTACGCGGGTACGCACGTTCTGCAGCAATCCTTCCGGACATGTCGTGGTCGAGAACCACAGCGGCGTGATGGCGGCCAATGGCCATTCCTACAAAGATCCAGCCTTGGGTTCGCAGAATACCAACTTCGCGCTGCTCGTATCACATCGGTTTACTGAACCGTTTGATAAACCTAACGAGTATGCGCGGGAAATTTGCCAGCGGGCCAACGATCTATCAAACGGCGGGGTCATCGTGCAAAAGTACGGTGATATCCTGCGCGGACGCCGCTCTACCGCTGCGCGGATTGCCGAAGGCTTCCTGGAGCCAACGTTGAAGGAAGCGGTGCCGGGTGATCTTGGCCTGGTGCTGCCGTACAATACGATGAAGAGCCTGATCGAGATGGTCGAGGCGCTCGATAAAGTGACGCCGGGGATTGCCTCGGAGCATACGTTGTTCTACGGGGTAGAGGCGAAGTTCTATTCGGCCCGTCCGAAGCTGAGCGAATCGCTGGAAACGGAAATCAGCGGCTTGTTCTGCGGCGGCGACGGCGCAGGGATTACTCGCGGCTTAGCGCAAGCGGGAGCAGCTGGAGTATGGATCGCCCGCGGAATGATCGAGAAAGCAGGAGTGTAAAACAAATCGTCATACGGGTACAGTCCTAGAGACAGAGGGGCTGTACCCGTTTTTTCGTTCAGCGTAAAACATTGAAGTTTATAAAGAGAGGAATGATTTTACATAATTTTAATCGACAGGAAATAATGTTCAATTTTAAAATAAGTATGATGAGGAGGCAGTCCATCAAAAACAAGCGCATGGGGAGGAATCGATAATTTATGGGTAAGGGCAAGGCGAACGCTTGGCGCAAGAAATGGTTAGGTTTCTTATTAGCCGGTGCATTAACCGTAACCGGGTTGCCGGGATGGGCATCCCAAGCGGCAGCACAGCCTGCCGATGTGGCAGTGGATGTATCGACAGCAGGGACAGGCGCGCAGATAAACGCAGCACCAAACAGCAGCGAGGCCTTGCTGCAAATCGCTGCCGCTCCGCTCAGCGTTGCGGAGGCGATTGCCAAAGGGAATAGCGGCGAAGTTGCGGAAGTGGTCGGCATCATCGTGGGCCATGCGACAGGATCGCTTACGGCGGACTTTGAGGCGCCCTTTGGCAACGATTTTAACTTCCTGATTGCCGATACGGCTGGGGAACAGGATAAGACGAAGCTCATCGACGTACAGATTCCTTCCAGCTTCAGAGCGGAGTTCGGCCTGCAAAGCAACCCGGATTTGATCGGAAAGTCTGTGGTCGTATCGGGTTCACTGGCGGCGTACAACAATTTTGCGGGATTAAAGAATGTAACCGAGATTTCATTATCCCAAGACCAGCCGGGAGAACCGGGTGAAGACCCTGGCGAGGATCCCGGGGAGGACCCGGGTCAAGATCCAGATCCGGGTGACATCCCCGAGCTTCCGGACGGCACCGGCAAGAAGGTGCTGTTTGACAACGCCCACGGCCAAACCGCCGGAGCAGCGGATTGGGTCATTGACGGCGCATTCTCTGACTTTGCCGATGGGCTGCGGGCGGCCGGTTTTACAGTAGAGTCGCTGGACCGGCCAATCCCATATACGTTTGGGGAAACGGCGATTACTTACGAAACATTGGAGCCTTATGACGTCTTTGTAATTCCTGAAGCGAACATTCCGTTTAAGACCGCTGAGCAGGAAGCATTGGTGCAGTACGTGGAAAATGGCGGCGCTGTATTCTTCATCTCTGACCATTATAATGCTGACCGTAACAAAAACCGCTGGGACGCCTCTGAGGTGTTTAACGGTTATCGCCGCGGGGCCTACGAAAATCCGGCGAAAGGGATGACAACCGAAGAGGCCAATTCACCTGCGATGCAGGGGGTGAACAGCTCCGACTGGTTAGCAGACAACTTTGGCGTTCGCTTCCGTTATAACGCGCTGGGTGACGTGAATGCAACGGATATCGTCAGCCCTTCGCAATCGTTTGGCATTACGGCGGGCGTAGATGCGGTCGCCATGCATGCAGGGTCAACCGTGGCCATTCTCGATCCGCAGAAGGCCAAAGGACTTGTTTACGTCCCTACCGGCGTTCCGGCCTGGGGCAATGCTGTTGATGAAGGCGTCTATAATGGCGGCGGCCGGGCGGAAGGCCCTTATGCAGCCATCGCCAAGCTGGGGCTTGGGAAAGCCGCGTTTATCGGCGATTCTTCGCCGGTGGAAGACGCAACATCCAAGTATGTACGGGAAGAAAACGGGCAGAAGAAAACGACTTATGACGGCTTCAAGGAAGTGGACGACGGCCTGTTCCTGGTGCAAACCGTGAAATGGCTGGCATATGACGAGAACTATACTTCCTTTGATCAGGTGCCTGGAATGGTGCTGGATACGCCAACTGCGCTTGACGAAGACGAAGAACCCGCGGCCACAACCGAGCCGCAGCCGGAGCCGTGGGCACAGCCTGCACCCGGATACAAGTGGTATGATCCAGTTACGTTTAAGCCGGGTTCGTACGGTTCATCACAAGCACCGGAAACGGAGCCGACATTTGCCTTTGTCCATCAAGCGCAGTTGCCAAGCCAGCAAGAATTTCAGATCCGCGTGACTGCAGACGGCTTAACGCCGGGGCAGACGGTATCCGATTTGCGGGTAGGCATCTACCTGGCCGGCGGCGAGCAGATCGCCCGATTCCAGAATGCGGACGGCAGCTGGTCGGATTACAATTACAGCCCGGCGTTTTCGCTCACAGGCGATTCCTTGGGTCATGCATCTAAGGATTTGACCGTTCAGTTGAAGCCGGGGGTAACCGCCACAAGCGCTAACTTACGTCTGAAAAAAGGCAGCGCGAACGAGCTCACGAAGCAGGTGGAGATTGCAAATGTGGATGCCGAGCCGTTGCCGGGCGACCATCCGCCGGTGCCGGAGTTGAGTACGATTGCCGCAGCGCGTGAGGCAGCAGAAGGAACGGTTGTCACGGTTCAAGGAGTGATTATTTCCGAACCGGGGGTATTTGGCGGTCAAGGCTTCTATTTGCAGGACGAGACAGGAGGCATTTACGTCTTCCAAACGGCAGCGGGATATCATGCCGGTGACCTGATCCGGATCAGTGCAACCCGCACATTGTACAACGGGGAAGTGGAACTGGAGAATCCGGTGCTGATCGAGAAGCTGGGAACGGCCCCGCTGCCGCAGCCGCAGGTTCAGGAGGCGGTGACAGAGGCGAACCAGGGTCAGCTAATCACCCTGACTCATGTCGTAGTGCAGGATGTGGTTGCGGCTACTCCGGCAGGTTCCTTTGAATTTAACGCCGTTCGCGAAGACGGCAGCACGACACGGGTGCGGTTTGACGGCCGCACCGGAGTGACGATGGATGCCTTTTTGGCGCTGTACCCGGAAGGTACGTCTGTGGATATCAGCGGGGTTGCCTCCGTCTATCGAGGAACCTACCAGTTGAAGCCGCTGGCCTTGGCTGATGTCGTGCCGAGCACCACCGAAGCGGATTTGACGGCTCCGGTGACGGAACGCGATGTCGCAGGGAAGGAGGGCGCAGATGTCTATAATCAGACGGAAGTTACGGTTACGTTCAACGCAGAGGATGAAGGAGGCAGCGGTTTGGACCGGACGGAGTACCGGGTGAATGGCGGGGAGTGGATTCCGTATACCGAACCGCTGGTGCTTGCAGACGATGGGAAGTATACGATAGAATATCGCTCCGTAGATCGGGCAGGTAACGAGGAAGCGCCCAAGACGCTGTACATTAACGTAGATCGCCTGGCGCCAGAAGTGACGTTCACCGGGGATCAGCAAGTGCTGCAGGTTGCTTCGAGTGTTCCTTTTCACGTTGATGTAAATGACGCGGTCAGCGGGCCAAAATCAACGGCTTACCGGCTTGACGGACGAACCATCACAGGGGTTGCGGAAATCGTTCCGTTCTCGCTATCGGTTGGTACTCACAAACTGACGGTGCAAGCAACGGATGCAGCGGGACATACCATGTCGGTGGATTTTACGTTCCAAGTGACCATCGACATTGCGCACTTAGATGAGCTGGTGGACATGGGCAAACATCACGGCTATTTCTTAACGAATGGCACGGCCACCAGCCTGCAAGCCCAAATCGCCTCGCTGCAAAAGGCCAAAACTCCACTGGAGCGCGACATCAAGCTCAAGGCGCTGAAGATAACGGTCAGCGTCCAAAGCGGATTAACCATCAAACAGAGCTTCGCAAATTTGATGCTGGAGGATTTGGAGTATATCGGGGGAGAGGCGGCTTAAGCGGCGGGCCTTGGCTAATAATAAGTCGTTCAGAATGGTCCATTCTGAGCGACTTTTTGCTTATTACAAAAAAGCAAGCTTGCTAAGATTGTAAGCGTTTTGTATAATGAGTTATGCAACCGGTTGCAGATTAAGGAGAGATCATTCGTGTCGAAGATAACGATTCAAGAAATTGCGATTTTAGCGGGTGTTAACAAGGCGACCGTATCCCGAGTGATCAACGGGAATCGGAACATTTCCGAGAAGACTCGGAAGAAAGTCGAAGACATCATGAAGCAGTATAACTATGTCCCCAACTCCATTGCGCGCGGATTGGCGACGAAGAAGACACTTACGGTTGGTTTTTGCTTTGATTACACCAATAAACAGGCCTATGCTAACCCTTATTTCTACAAAGTGCTTCAAGGGATCGAAGAGGTTGTATACAATCACGACCACATGTTTCTTATGATGAGCGATCATGACGGGAAGAATGGCAGATCAACGTTCGAGCGAGTGGTGGTTGAGCGCCGGGTTGACGGTGTTATTATCCCCAATACGCTGCTAAATGAACGGAATTATGAATTGCTGATCAAACATAACATGCCGTTTGTCGTAACCGGTGAAAATACATTGAAGCAAGTGGACGCACCTTGGGTGGATATCGATAACGTTCAGGCCGGTCGGATTCTGACCGAGCATTTAATCGATTTGGGCTGTCGCAACATCATGATTTATGCCGGCGGTGCAACCGCCCAGCGGGACAAATTTCTGAGTGACCGCCTAAATGGCTACCATGAAGCGATGCGTCAACACCACTTGGAACCTCAAGTAATCGAGCATGCTGATGTTTTAAAGAGGCTGTACGATTCCCCTAGATCTGGATTGGAAACGCAACGGCCTGATGCTCTGATCTGCTGTACGCATGAACAGCTTTTCGAAATTTTGGATTGGGAGAATGGTAATCCTCTCTTGGCTGAGCTGGCTTTAGCTACATTTGACAGCTTTCCGATGTCGAAATACTTGAAATACCCGGTGCATTTCGTGGAGATCGACCTGGAAATGATGGGAAAGCAAGCGGCGCAAATGTTGTTCTCTCGGATGAATAAAGAAGAGGGGGTACCGTCGTTTATCTCAATTCCAACCCAAATTGGCAAATAATCGAACAAACTAAACATAATGAGGTATTAAGTTGATGACCCAATATCTGTATCACGACCCGGTAGTAGATGCTACCCTCATTTCTCTGAATGAATTGGAAGTACGCTTAAAGCTTCCTGCTGATGCGAACCAAGTCACGCTAAACTATTGGAATAAATATAAGCAGGAGTATGGTATTCGGAAACAAGCGATGACATTATGGGCGGAATCAGGAGAATTTAAGTACTATCGCACGATATTGACGGGTATGGAATCTCGCATTCGGTACCTTCAATATAATTTCGAGTTTACTGCAAAGGGGGAAACCTATTGGCTGGGCGCTGAGGGATTACGTAAGACGGAGGGAACCAAGGGCAGCTATTCGTATGCCTATGCGGGAGATCGCGACATGGTGAACTCACCGGAATGGATTGGGAACCGGGTATGGTATCAAATCTTCCCTGAACGCTTCTGTAACGGGGATCCAGGAAATGATCCGGAATCTGTGGAACCTTGGGGGAGCGTGCCAACGCGGGACAATTATATGGGAGGTGATCTTCGAGGAATCATCAAGCAATTGGATTACCTGAGCGAACTGGGTATTAATGCATTGTACTTAAATCCAATATTTGTGGCTACGTCGAATCACAAATACGACACCGTAGATTACTTCCAAATCGATCCGCAATTCGGGACAGTACAAGATTTGCAAGAGCTCGTCCAAAAATGCCACGAACGCGATATTAAGGTGATTCTCGATCTGGTAATCAATCATTGCGGGTTCTATCATCCCTATTTTCAGGACGTTGTTAAAAATGGAGAAGCTTCGGTATATAAGGATTGGTTCTATATTAACCGGTACCCGGTTCAACGAAGCGAAGATGGATACGACTCCGTGGGCTATTATCAATGGATGCCTAAGCTGCGGACATCGAATCCCGAAGTTCAGCAGTACGTATACGATATCGTTTCCTTTTGGCAGAAGGAGACGGGGATCGACGGCTGGAGAATCGATGTCGCAGATGAGGTGGAAATCAGCTTTTTGCGGGAGCTGAAATCCTGTGTCAAGAAATTAAATCCTAACGCTATCATTATTGCAGAAATCTGGGATGATGCCAAGCGCCTGATGGCGTCTGGCGGTGTGGACAGCGTGATGAACTATGAGCTGCGAACGATTCTGTTCGACTACTGTCTGGATCGTTCCATTCCGCTGACGGAGTTTCATTCCAGACTCGTAAGTTTACTCCATCGGTATTCTTTGGCAGAACTAAATCAAATGTTTAACCTGCTGGGAAGCCATGACACGGAACGAATCTTAACGCGTTGCGGGAATGATGAAAGCAAGCTTCGGCTACTGCTGGCCCTTCAATTCTTCCTGCCGGGGAATCCTACCGTATATTACGGGGACGAACTGGGAATGACCGGGGAGAATGACCCAGGGTGCCGCGGAAGCATGCCTTGGCAGCTGGCCACGGCAGAACCATTGTTGTTCCGAGAGTTCCGCACTTGGATTCAGCGTAAAACAACCGATTCAGTACTGCATTACGGCCACACGGAGCTGAGATACCGGGAAGACTCGGAGTGTTACGTCATCCGGCGCTACACCGAAACCGCAGAAGCGGTGCTTCTGATCAACTTCTCGCAAGACCGTCAGGCTTTGGACAACGTGATGAAGCGGTTTGACTTGATTGGCACTTATACACTGGATCATTCGCAGGATACCGGGAACTTGCCTGATTTCATCGGCCCCGGAGAGACGATGCTTTTCCAAAAACGGAATTAAGGAGATCTACCTATGATAAATAAATGGAGCAAGTTATTGCCGATTTTACTCGCCTTGACCCTGGTTTTGGCGGGCTGCGGTTCCAAGGGGAACCAAGAGACGTCGAATGGGACAAGCTCGGACGTGAAGCCGGGCAAGGAAGTTACAATAACGTTCTGGCACCACTACAGTACCGCATCACCGGAAGAGAAGACGTTAAAAGAAGTGCTGATTCCGAAATTTGAACAGGAAAATCCCGGGATTAAAGTGAACCCTGTTGCCTTTACCTGGGAGGACCTGCATAAGAAATTGCAGATCAGCGGCAGTGCCGGCGATTTGCCGGATGTCGCCCGCTTGGACATCATCTGGGTGCCGGAGTTCCAAAAGAGCGGGATGCTGCAACAGTTAGACGCCTTTGAAGATTTTGACGAGGTTGCTGGCAGCTTGCTGGAAGGCCCGTTGTCCACAGCGAAGGTAGGAGACCACTATTACGGACTTCCTCTCAATACGAATACCAAGGTGTTGTTCTGGAACAAAGAGATGCTGTCCCAAAGCGGTGTAGAGCAAGCACCTCAAACGACGGAACAGTTCTTCGAGGCTTTGGGCAAAATCAAAAGTAAGTATGAAAAAAGCTGGGGATTCGGCGAACCGGCCCTTCAAGGTTGGAATGTCTTGCCGTGGATTTGGAGCAACGGAGGGGATGTGCTCTCGCCTGACTTTACAACGGCGGACGGATATTTAAATAGCCCGGCTTCTGTAGAAATTTTGACGAAGCTTAAAAACGCTTACAACGCTGGTCAAATTTCTGGATTTAAGCCAGGTGATGTTGCGGTCACGGAAGGCCATGCGAGCGGAAGCTATGCCATGATGGCGGAAGGCCCGTGGGCAGTCGCTCAATTTCAGTCGCAATTCCCTGATTTTGACGTCGAAATGGCTTCATTCCCGGCGGGATCAGCGGGTTCCATTCAAGTGTTAGGCGGAGAGGATATCGGGATCTTTAGTAAAGACAAGCAGGAGGAATCCTGGAAATTTGTGAAGTTCATGGTGTCGGAAGCGGCTCAGATTGAGATGGGCAAAATTGGACAAATTCCGGTGAATCTCGCCTCGATGGAGAATGCCGATGTCAAGGCGATCGATTATTATCCACCGTTTCTTGAACAGTTAAAGACGGCGAAGGCTCGCCCGCCGGTAAGTGCTTGGCCGCAAATTGACGGTGTGATTAATGATGCGATGAGTAAAATTTTCATGACGGATGCGGATGTAAAAACGGAGCTGGATGCGGCAGTTGTTGCCATCGATGCTTTGTTGAAGGAGTAGTCCATTTTCAGGAGAGCGTTTTCCGTAAGGGAGGCGCTCCCTTTTACGAAGGAGTCAACATGACATGCGCAAAAAAAACGGAGCAGCTGGTTACTTGTTCTTTTTGCCCGGATTTTTATTTTTTGCCTTATTTATTCTCTACCCGTTGATCCGGAATTTGATCTACAGCTTTTATGATTTTCGGCTCACGAACATTAATCAACTTAAATTTGTTGGATTGGATAATTATAAGCATGTGTTCGGGGACGAAGTATTCTGGATTTCGATACGGAATATCTTTATCTACGGGATCATTTCTGTACCCGGCCAAATGATTTTGGGCTTTCTGGTCGCCTATGCACTTTACCAGAACCGTCCCGGCACCAAGACGTTCCGAGTGCTGTACTTCTTACCGGTGATTACGTCTTGGGTCGTTGCCTCGTTAATCTTTAAGTATGTTTTTGCCGATCAGGGATTTTTGAATTACGCCATTACGGATATCCTTCATCTGTCGGATCGGACGATCAGTTGGTTAAGTGAACCGGGCAAAGCCTTGATCGTGCTTGGAATCCTTGGGATCTGGAAAGGGGTCGGCTGGGCGATGGTGATCTACATGGCCGCCCTGCAAGGGGTACCCAAAGATCAATATGAAGCGGCTTCTTTAGACGGTTGCAATGCGTGGAACCAGATTCGATATATCACGCTGCCGTCGATTCGGAGCACGACATTTTTTATCCAAATGATGTTAATTATCGGTGCGTTTAATGTATTTACTTCCGTGTATCTCATCACCAACGGCGGACCGTTGCATCAGACTGAAGTGTTGTTAACGAGAATGTATCAAAAGGCGTTCTCCGAATATGATCTGGGTTACGCTTCCGCGTTGTCCTATGTCTTTGCAGTGATCATTGCTGGATTAACGGCTGTGCAGTTCCGTCTGAACAAACAGGAATAGGGGGCGAACCATATGCGCTCGCTGAAAACATTTTGCACTTACGCCCTGCTTGTCGCAGGCGGAGTAGTATCGATTTACCCTTTAGTGTATATGCTGCTAACTGCTCTCAAACCTATGACGCTGTTGTTTGAGTTTCCGCCTCGCTTTCTGCCTTCGGAAATGACCTTATCCAATTTCAGAGAGGCGTGGGGAAGTCAAAACTTCGCGTTATATTTGTTGAATAGCCTGCTGGTGACATTGGCAAGCTTTGCGCTTATTTTTCTGCTGTCGTCTATGTTAGCTTTTGCTTACTCGCGGTTTGATTTTAAGGGAAAGCGCCTCAGCTTTGCGATTATTATGGGAGGCTTGGTGATCCCTAGTCTGACGTTGCTGATTCCCCAGTTCGTCTTGATTCGTCAACTGGGTTTATTTGATTCACGGTGGGGGCTAATCGTTGTCTACGCCGCAGGGTCCATTCCGTTTACAACGTTCTTGCTTAAAGGCTTTTTCGATTCCATCACTCGGGATATCGATGAGTCGGTGGAGATGGAAGGGGGCGGCGCCTGGACGTTATTTGCTTCCATCATTTTGCCTCTCTCCAAGCCGGCGTTTGTTCCAGCCACGATCTTTAACGCGCTAACCGTGTGGGAAGAGTTCCCCTGGGCGCTGACCATCATTAATGATCCGCTGAAGCGGACGTTGCCGATTGCCTTGGCCAATTTCCAAGGGCAATATACGACGCAATGGGGGATCGTGTTCGCTGGTTCACTGATCGCCGTGATCCCAATTATCTTACTGTTCCTGCTGCTGCAGCGCTACTTTATCGCCGGCATTACAGCCGGAGCGGTGAAGGGGTAAAACAAGCGAAAAAGCTTGAATTCAGCCTTTTGTGCAAACGATTGACCAAGTTTTCGAACCGATGATATAATCCAGCACATAACGCCCGTTGTCTATGAATATTTGAAACAGCCTGTGGGGGAAGATGATTACATGTTCCTGACACAGCTTGTGGAACGTTTCGGGGAAAAGTAGCCATATGATGAATGAGCATACCCCAGAGGGCGAGGGATTCAGCGGCATGGACAACAGGTTTTTACGGGGATTTGTCTGCATCGGGCTTAGCTTCTTAACTGTGTGCGGGCGAAATTCTTCGGACTTCAAATGAAACACGTGCTGCTGAATTTAACGGGATTGGAGTGAGGATGTTGTCGGTACAAAAAGAGTTTCACGGTACCATCGATTACGGAGATGTGACGGTCACCGGGGGAATCTCGGTGTTTGATGCGAAGTTTGATGAGATGTATGTATACGATGGTGATGATTTAGGTGCAGTGTATGCCCCGGAAGAAACTCGTTTTCGTCTGTGGGCCCCCACCGCTTCCGAAGCCTTCGTCGTTCTGTACGAAACGGAGGACGGAATGCCGGTGAAGGAGCTGCCCATGAAGCGGGATGTGCAAGGAACGTGGACCCTGACGGTAGCGGAAGATTGCGGGGGATTATTCTATACGTACCGTGTGAAGGTGGGGGAGCAGTGGAACGAGGCCGTTGACCCTTACGCGAAAGCGGTGGGGGTGAACGGGACAAAGACGGCGATCCTGGACCTGCGCAGCACCAATCCAGAAGGATGGGAGAACGATCAGAAGCCGCCGCTGGCTTCACCGACGGATGCGGTGATCTATGAGCTGCATGTTCGAGACCTGTCGATTCACCCGCAAAGCGGCATCCGTGAAAAAGGCAAGTTCCTCGGCTTGACCGAGGAAGGCACTCGGGGCCCAAATGGCATTCCGACGGGACTCGACCATATTACTGGACTTGGCGTCACGCATGTGCAGCTGCTGCCGATCTATGATTACTCGCAGGAGAGTGTGGATGAGAGCCGTCTGGATGAACCCCATTACAATTGGGGATACGATCCTCAGAATTATAACGTACCGGAGGGCTCCTACTCGACGGACCCCCACAATCCGGCTGCCCGGATCCTTGAGCTGAAACATCTCATCCAAAAGCTGCACGCCCGCGGACTACGCGTGATTATGGATGTGGTGTACAACCATGTATATGATGGATATCTGATTCATTTCACGAAGCTTGTGCCGGGTTATTACTTACGGTACAAGGCGGATCGGACGTTCTCCGACGGAACATTTTGCGGGAACGAGTGCGCCTCCGAACGGCCGATGATGCGAAAATATATTATCGAGTCGATCCTGCACTGGGTGCGGGAGTATCATATCGATGGGTTCCGTTTTGATTTAATGGGAATGATCGACATCGAAACGATGAATGAAATCCGTCGGCGGTTAGACGAAATCGACCCCACGATTCTGACAATCGGGGAAGGCTGGATGATGGAGACAGTGCTCCCCAAGGAGCTTCGGGCCAACCAGGACAACGCCGAGAAGCTGCCGGGCATCGGCATGTTTAACGACGGGATGAGGGATGCGGTGAAAGGGGATATTTTTATCTTTGACCGCAAAGGCTTCATCAGTGGCGGCGATGGCTTCGAGGACGGCGTGAAGCGCGGCGTAGCCGGGGGAATTAACTATGGGGGGCAGATCAGACAGTTCGCGGTCGAGCCGGTTCAATCGGTGAACTACGTGGAGTGCCATGATAATCATACGTTATGGGACAAAATCGAGCTGTCCACGCCGGGCGCTTCGGACGAAGAACGCCGGGCGATGCACCGGCTCGCCTCCGCGATCGTGCTGACGAGCCAGGGCATCCCGTTCCTCCACGCCGGTCAGGAATTTATGCGTACGAAGGGCGGCGTGGAGAACAGCTATAAATCGCCCATCGAGGTCAACTGGCTCGATTGGGAGCGCTGCGCTGCGCATCAGGACGACGTGTCCTATATGCGCAGCCTGATCGCCTTGCGCAAAGCGCATCCCGCGTTCCGCCTGAAGACGGCGGACGAGATTCGCGCGCATTTGCGCTTTGAGGCAGCGCCGCCGCACGCCGTGGCGTTCACGCTGCGCGACCACGCCGGTGGCGATCCCGACCGCCACCTGTACGTGCTCTACAACGCGAACCCGGGCGCGTTGTCGCTGGAGCTGCCCGCCCTCGGACCGTGGGAGGTCCGGTTTGGCGGCGAGCACGTGCTCGCGCTGGAAGCGGGCGCGAGCGGTGAAGCTGCAGCGGCGGCGCCCGCTGCAGCAGGGGGGCCTCCAGCCGGCGGAGCGCGGCTGGAGGTGCGCGGGGTCGGCGTCGTCGTCCTCGCCGTCCCGCGGTAATCGCGCAAGGGCGAGGGGCACGAGCCCCGTTGCCCTTGGTTTAGCGCCGCGGCCGGGTGAGGATCGGCCGGGCGCTAGCGGGCTACGCGGAAATAAGGGTATTTTTGACCCTTATTTCCGCGTAGCCGCCCCATTTGAACAAAATAGCGGTATTTGATGGCCTTATTCTCCCGCAGGAGCCCCCAAATGGGGCTTTTTGCTCCTGCCGGACCGAAATAAGGCCATTTTTTACCGCTATTTGTTCAAATGAAGCTCAATCGCCGGAAATAAGGGAACTTATTACCGTTATTATTCCCTGGGGCCCCCGCAACGCCGGGCGCCCCCAAAAACCAACCCCCACGGCAAAGCCATGGGGGTTGGTTCAATAAATTCAGCTCAGCGCCGCAGGTTACTGGCGCTTCGCTTGCACTTGGCTGTTCGCATCAACCGTGTAGCTTTGGTCGTAGATGCGGATCGCTGCTGGCGTATCGGATTCGTTCGTGACGATGATGCTGTCGGCAGTGGCGTTGACTTTCAGCCGAGCGCCGCGGAACATCACCTTAAACGAGAACGAGGTCCAGTGCGACGGGATGAACGGACGCAGCACCAGCTCGCCTTCGTGAACGCGCAAGCCGCCGAAGCCTTGCACGATCGCCATCCAGGTGCCGGCCATACTGGTGATATGGCAGCCGTCTTCGGTGTCGTTATTGTAGTTGTCGAGATCCAGGCGCGCGGTGCGCAGGTACATCTCGTAGGCCTTCTCCTGGTATCCCAGCTCGCAGGCAAGAATCGCATGCACGCAAGGGGAGAGGGAGGACTCGTGAACGGTCATCGGCTCGTAGAAGTCGAAGTTGCGTTTTTTCGTATCCAGGTCGTACCGGTCGCTCAAGAAATACAAGCCTTGCAACACATCCGCTTGCTTAATGAAGCACGAGCGCAAAATCCGGTCCCAAGACCAGTTCTGGTTCAGCGGCAGATGCTTCGGATCCAGATCCTTCACTTGAATCAGTTCTTTATCCAGGAAGCCGTCCTGCTGCAGGAACACGCCGCGCTCCTCATCGTACGGATAATACATATTGTCGATGATGTGCTGCCATTGCTTCGTTTCCGCTTCTTGAAGCCCCAGCTTCTCCACAAGCGCCGCATAGTGCGCAGCATCTTGGGCTTTGAGCTCTTCCAGCACTTCCAGCGTGTATTCGAGCGTCCAGGCAGCGATCCGGTTCGTGTACCAGTTGTTGTTGACGTTGTTCTCGTATTCGTTCGGGCCGGTGACGCCAAGCATCACGTATTTACCCTTCACTTGCGAGAAGTTCACGCGTTCTTCCCAGAAGCGGGAGATTTCAACGAGGACTTCCAGGCCGTATTCGCCCAGATAGGCTTTATCTCCTGTATAGTTAACGTAGTTATAAATCGCATATGCGATCGCCCCGTTCCGATGGAGCTCCTCAAATGTGATTTCCCATTCGTTGTGGCATTCCTCGCCGTTCATCGTTACCATCGGGTAGAGCGCGCCTTTTGTGAAACCAAGCTTTTGGGCGTTCTCCTTCGCTTTCTCCAGATGCTTATAGCGGTAAATCAGCAGGTTGCGGGCGATATCGGACTCCGCTGTGCTGAGGTAGAATGGCAAGCAATAAGCTTCCGTATCCCAATAGGTGCTGCCGCCGTATTTTTCACCGGTGAAGCCCTTAGGCCCGATGTTCAGTCGGTCGTCCTCGCCGCTGTAGGTTTGGTTTAATTGAAAAATATTAAAACGAATCGCTTGCTGCGCCGCCACGTCACCTTCGATGATGATGTCGCTCATTTCCCATTTCTTCGCCCAAGCTTCTGCTTGCTCTTTCTTCAGCGTATCGAAGCCGGCCTCTTTCGCGGAGTGCAGGGCGGCCGTGCCCACTTTCACCAACTCGCCAAGCCCATGATCGCGGGAGGTCACATTCGCAACATATTTGAACAACGTTACCGTCTCACCGGAAACGGCGGGTACTGCGACTTCGGCGGAGACAAACTTCTCTTGCTCGTGGAACGCAGGGGTGAGCTCCAGGCGTGTTCCACCTTGCTCCACATCAAATGCCATCACCGAGGTGACGTGGAAGTCGAGCTTTTTCGTCTTTACGGTTAAGTAGGAGACGTCGGTACCGGCGGATTTTTCCACCTCAAGCCAGAATTTCTCCTCATAGTTGGAATCCTTATTCATGACGTCGCCGTCGAGATAAGGCGCGAAGCGCAGTTCCCCGTTGAAGTTGAGCGGCGTTACCGCGTAACGGATGGCCCCGATCTCATGACGTACGATGCTGACGAATCGCAGTGCTTCCACAGCCAGTTCCTTGCCGTCCTTCATCACGGCGGTAAAGCGGCGGTAGAGGTAACCTTCCTTCATGTTCAACTCTCGAACGAAATCCTTCACCTGACATTCGGCCAAATCCAGCGCGACGCCGTCTACAAATACGTTAATGCCAATCCAGTTCGTGCTGTTCAGCACTTTGGCAAAATATTCGGGATAACCGTTCTTCCACCAGCCCACCCGGGTTTTGTCCGGATAATACACGCCAGCCATGTAGCTGCCTTGCAGAGAAGGTCCACTGTACTGCTCCTCGAAATTCGCACGTTGACCCATATAACCGTTGCCGATACTGAAGATACTTTCCGAAATTTCATGATTCGCCGGATCAAACGATTCTTCCAGAATGGACCAGGGATCCACTTTCAAATACTGTTTCACATTAACCGCTCCTTTAGTCATTTCAAATAGATTAGTCTGTAAAAAAAGAACGAGAGGTATTCACACTTGGGGCTTATTCCGCGCTCGCGGCGATTTGCTGCAGCAGGGCGACCGAAACATCGCCCAGCGAGGAGACAACCCGATCCGCTTGCCCCAGCGTATCGGGCGAACCGATGCCAACGCAGCGCATCCCCGCACGACGGGCCGCTTCGATGCCGGCCTCCGCATCCTCAAACACGACGCATGCTTCGGGGGCGACGCCCAGCTCCGCAGCGCCTAGCAGGAACACCTCCGGATCAGGCTTGGCACTGGTGGTGCGGGTGCCGTCGATGATCGCGTCAAAGTACGGGGTCAGCCCGGTATTCCGCAAAATGATCGGGGCGTTCTTGCTCGCTGAACCAAGCGCGGTCTTCAATCCGTTAGCCCGGCATTGCTGCAAGAACTCCAGCGCTCCCGGCAAAATTTCCGACGCGTCCATTTGGGAGATGTACTCGACATACCAGTTGTTTTTGCGTTCAGCCAGCTCTTGCTTGACGTGGTCTTCCAGTTGAAGACCGCCCACGCTAAGCAAGATGTCGAGCGAGGCCATGCGGCTGACGCCCTTCAGCTTCTCATTGTCCTGTTCGGTAAATTCGAAGCCGAGCTCCGCGGCCAGCCGTTTCCAGGCGAGGTAGTGATATTTCGCGGTATCCACGAGCACGCCGTCGAGATCAAATAAACAAGCTTGAATGGGATTCATAATGAACCTCCTCTATGTTGAATATTAGTGCAAACGTTTGAACAAAGCGTGAAAAATAAAGGAAGCATGTGCTTCCGTTTATTTTTTCGTAACCAATGTTTAATGCAGCCTGTTGCCTCAAAGCTTCTTGGGTACCGAATACATCGACGACTCGCGAACCATCAGCCGATGCGGAATGATCTGCCTTTTCGGATAGGCCTTGTCGTTGTTGTTCTGCACCGCTTGAATCAGCACTTGCGAGGCCGTGTAACCCAGATTGTAAATGCCGATATCCATGCTGCTCAGCGGTGGGGTTGAGAGCTCGGACAACGGGATGTTGTTGAAGCTGACCAGGCATAAGTCTTCAGGTACCTTGTACTTCAATTCGTGCAGGCCGCGAAGCACGCCAAACGCTACGACGTCATCGATCATGACCAGGGCCGTCGGACGGTCCGGTAGATTCATGAAGAACGACATAGCCCGATAGCCGCTGTCCTGCAAAAACTCACCTTCGACAATCCATTCGGGCCGACTCTCCAAGCCTGCATCTCGAAGCGCATCCTGATAGCCCTTCAATCGGTCCTTGGAAACGACGAGCTCCGGTGGTCCGCTGACGAACCCGATCCGTTCGTGGCCTAACGCGATCAAATGCTTCGTGGCGTCGTACGACGCCTGGATATTATCGTTATCCACCGTCAGAATATCAGGATATTCTTCGCTGCGCCCAATGAGTACAAACGGATGACCCCCTTGATGGAGGAACTCGATCACCGGATCGTTCTGCCGGGAATACAGCAAGATGACCCCGTCCACCCGGCGGCCGTTCAGCAGTCTGGATACACTTTCGACTTCCTCTTTCTCATTGGCTCCGGAGCTGATCAGCACGTCGTAGCCCAAGCGGCTGGCTTGGGTGACAATGCCGCGGATCAGTTCCATGAAGAAGAAGTTAGAGAACAACTCCTCGGCGGACTTTGGCAGCAGGATACAAATGCTATTTGTCGTTTTGGAGACCAAACTCTTGGCCATAATGTTAGGGTGATAGCCAAGCTGGTCCATAATGAGCTTTACTTTACGCGAGGTCTCCTCGCTGATTCTAGGATGATTGGACAGCACCCGGGACACGGTAGAGGGCGATACGCCGGCCTTTTTGGCAACATCCTTAATGGTGACAGCCATAAAAAACCTCCTCTGTGGAACCGTTTGCTTTACACTGTAATATTAATCTAAAGAATTCTGAAAGTAAATAGAGAATCTAGGGATAACCCCTTATAACACCGCTGAAAGCTCCTCATATTCTCATCGAAAATGGGCATTCAATGCAGGAAAATCAAGAGATTTTTGCGCAAACGTTTTACTCTTAAAAAAGAATTCGGCCGGCCCATTTTCTCATCGAGTTAGGGCCGACCGCAGGTATAAAAAGCAGTTTGTAGATTATGCTTGCGTTAATACTGCATAACCGTATGCTGGTAGCTTAACGGCAAGTTTGCCGTCCGCCGTGTTGTAGGTTTGCCCGCTGAAGGTGTCGCGCCACATTTTCCCATCCGCAGGGATCGTAAAGGTCTGTCCGGCATCGTAGTTGTTGAGCAGGACAAGTACTTTCTCCCCGTTCAGTACGCGTTCATAAGCCAGCTTCGAGCCGCCCTTCTCGGCGAGCAGGAATTTCAGGCTGCCGGTGCGCAGCGGAGCCAGCTGCTTGCGAACCTTGATCAGCTTCTGATAAAACGCAAACAAATCGCGATCCTGGCGTTTAGGATCCCACTCCATACATTTGCGGCAATCCGGATCCGGTCCGCCGTCGAGACCAACTTCGTCGCCATAGTAAATGCAAGGCGTTCCGCTGTACGTAAATTGGAACAGGGCGGCCAGCTTCATTTTGGCTTTGTTGCCATCGCATAATGTGAGCAAGCGCGGCGTGTCATGGCTGTCCAGCAGATTAAACGCCACTTCGCTTGCTTGGAGCGGATAACGGGACAGCTGCTTGCCGATCGCATTCGCGAAGCCCTCGGCATCCAACGTGCCGCGTACGACGAAGTCCAGCACGGCTTCGGTGAACGGATAGTTCATCACGGCATCAAATTGGTCCCCTTGCAGCCAGGCCGAGGACTCATGCCAGATTTCGCCCAAGATGTAGGCATCCGGGTTGGCCGCCTTCACGACTTTACGGAAATCGCGCCAGAAGGCATGGTCTACTTCGTTGGCAACGTCCAGCCGCCAGCCGTCGATGCCCACTTCCTTAATCCAGAACTCCGCAACTTTCAACAAGTATTCTTTAACTTCCGGATTCTCCGTATTCAGCTTAGGCATCAGCGGCTCGAAAGCAAATGTATCGTAACTTGGCACGCCGTCCTTCACTTGCAGCGGATACTCGCGCACATGGAACCAATCTTTGTAGCGGGATTTTTCACCTTTCTCCATCACGTCAACGAAAGGAGCGAAGGTTTTGCCGGAGTGGTTAAATACCGCGTCGAACAGTACCTTGATTCCGCGCTCATGGCAGGCTTGAACCAGCTTCTTGACCGTAGCGATATCGCCGAAATGCGGATCGATCTTCATATAGTCGGCCGTATCGTATTTATGGTTGGTTGTCGCTTCGAACAACGGGGTAAAATAGATACCCGTAATGCCAAGCTCGCTTAAATGATCGAGGTGATCAATGACGCCTTGCAAATCCCCGCCAAAGAAGTTATCGCGCTCCGGTTTGCCGCCCCAAGGCAATACGCCCTTCGGATCGTTGCTTGGGTCGCCGTTGGCGAAGCGTTCAGGGAAGATTTGATAGAAGATGGCATCCTTCACCCATGCCGGCGGCGTAAAGACGTCAACCGGATTGATGAACGGGAATTCGAACAGCCGTTCAGGACCGGATGGACGCTCTTTCGTAAACTCGCTTTCCGTCATCCAGATCTGCTCGTCGCCGGACTTCAGCAGAAAGCCGTATCTCGTTCGGCGCAGCGGCGGTTGGTAGGTACATTCCCAATAGTCGAACATCTCGTCGCTGATCATCAGGGTCATCGGAATCAGTTCTTTACTTTGATCCCACATGTATTTGTCCCCCACAAAGGCATAGACCTCGGTGAGATCGTTCTTCTTGGCGCGCAAGCGCAGATGAAGCGTTTTGTGGTCGTAAGCATAAGTCCAGTTCAGCTTAGGGCGATGATAGACCGCTTCAAGTAACATGATGAATCCCTCCTAGTGGATTGTGGACAGCTTTGTCCGCCAGGCCCCCGTATCCACTTGCTTTGGAAGCAAAAAAAGCACATCCAAGCCGGAGAAACGGGCCGAGGATGTACCTTTCGATAACAGTGCCTTCAAATTGTGTAACCGAACGGCAAAGCTAGTATTGCTCTCATTGATCCGGATTATAACACTGTTCAAACCATTGCACAAGATGATTAAGAAGTCATGTTTCTGTAAAGCTGATGATAGAGGATAAACTTAACGGCGACATAGGAGAGTGTCCCGAAAATCACGAAAATTTTGCGCAAATATGCAACGTTTCCTTGTCTCAAAATAAAGTTGCGCAATAACAAAAAATGCGAATTTCGAAGCAAACAAAAGAAAAACGGAGAAAGTAGATGATTAACCCGTGTTCACCCTATGTGCAAACGTTTTTACAACTCTCTGAGCATGATGTATCATGGGGGCGTGGATAAAGCGCTTTCGGGCGGGAAATACTAAACTATCCCGGGAAGATGCTGCGGAGGAGTCATAGTTTCAGGTATTTTCTGAAAACGTTTGCGCGTCACGTCTTTAAAATTAGGAGGGGTTATAGTCATGAAGTTCAAAAAGGCATTGACCTTGATCGCAGCGCTGTCCTTGGTTGTTTCGATCACTGCTTGCGGATCGGGCAACAATAACGGCGGCAACAACGGAAGTGCGAATGCTCCGGCGAATCAGACGGAAAATACGGGGAATACCGGTGCTGGGGAGAACGCTTCCGCTGATGTGATTGTTCCGGAAGAGGGCGCTGAGCTCCTCATTTGGGAAAGTAAAGAAGAGAAAGTATTCACTGAAGAAATGGCCAAACAATTCACTGAAAAATACGGCGTACCTGTAAAAATTGAAGAAGTATCGCCAACCGACCAAATCGGGAAGTTGACGCAAGACGGACCGTCCGGTCTGGCAGCCGACGTGCTGATCGTCCCTCATGACCACTTGGGGAACGCAGCGACTTCCGGCTTGATTCTGCCAAACGATGCCTTCGCCGAAGAAACGACGAAGAGCAACACGGAAGCTGCTATCCAAGGTGCCACCTATGACGGCGTTCTGTACGGTTATCCAAGAGCAGCTGAGACGATGGCTTTGTTCTACAATAAATCGCTCATTCCAGAAGCACCTAAAGACTTTAAAGACGTTCTGGAATTCAGCAAAACATTTACCGACAAATCCAAAAACAAATACGGCATCATGTGGGAAGTCGGCAACATGTACTTCAACTATCCGTTTATCGCGAGCACCGGCGGTTACCTGTTCGGCGATAACGGCACAAACCCAGACGATATTGGTCTGGCTAACGATGGCGCAATCGAAAGCTTGAAAGTGTTCCAAAGCTTGAAGGAAGCTCTGCCGATCAACAGCGGCGACATCAACCCGGACATCAAACGCAGCTTGTTTAATGAAGGCGACGTTGCGATGGACATCAACGGTCCTTGGGAATTGGCAGGATACAAAGCCGCTCTTGGCGACAACCTGGGTCTTGCTCTGTATCCGTCTATCAACGGTAAGAAAGCAATTACCTTCTCTGGTATTAAAATTTGGGTTGTTAACTCCTTTACGAAATATCCGAATGCAGCTAAACTGTTCGCTCATTTCGCTTCTACGAAGGATGCGCAGTTGCTGTTGAACGAAAAAGTCGGCGCTGTACCGACGAACCTGGAAGCGTTGGAAGCCGATCAAATCAAAAACGATCCGTTCGTATCCGTATTTGCTGAGCAAGCGAAGAACTCCCAGCCGATGCCTTCCATTCCGGAAATGGCTAACGTTTGGGCTCCTGTTAACGCTGCACTTCCAGAAATCTGGAATAACAATGCAGATCCAAAAGCCGCAATGGAAAATGCCGTGACTCAAATCCGGGATTTGAACCAAGGGGCATCGGAGTAAGTCAGAAGAACTAACTGTCACCCAGTGAGGGAAGGTTGAACCCGCCGCTGATCGCGGCGGGTCATCCTTAATTTCCCAAGGGAGAGGAGAAGGAAGGGAAATGGACCGACACCAACATCGGGATCGGGCGACGTTTTTGTCGATACTGTGCATGGGCCTGGGACAACTCTACAATCGACAATATATCAAAGGGTTGTTGTTCGTTCTATTTGAAGCATTTAGCGTAATCTATTTGATTCGAAACTTAGGGTTTGCGCTCTGGGGAATCGTAACGCTAGGTGAAACGCCAAGAACCGGAGCCAATATGAACGGGAACTGGGATCATTCGATTTTCATCATGATTCAAAGCTTGATTACGCTGCTGTTTGTGGCGGTTTTTATCATCATTTATATTATGAACGTCCGCGATGCCCGCGCCATTGGGCTGGAACGGGACAAAGGCAAGACACCCAATAACTTTAAGCAAACGATACGTTATGTACTGGATTACAAGTTTGCCGTTGCATTTTTGAGTATTCCCGCCGTGGGGATTTTATTTTTTACCGTAATGCCGATTCTGTTCATGATTCTGCTTGCGTTCACCAACTATTCGGCGCCGAAGCACATTCCGCCGGCCATGCTGGTCGATTGGGTTGGCTTCGAGACCTTTAAAAACCTGGTGGCGCTCAAAACCTGGAGCCATACCTTTTACGGCGTATTGACCTGGACGATTATCTGGGCGATTTTGTCCACGGTAACGACTTATTTTGGCGGTATGCTTGTCGCGTTACTGATTAATCAGAAGGGCATTCGTTTCAAAGGGTTATGGAGAACGATCTTAATTCTTCCTTACGCAATTCCGCAGCTGATTTCGCTGCTTGTAATGAGAAATATGTTTAACGGCCAGTTTGGTCCAATCAACCAGTATCTTGGTTATTTCGGACTTGGCTGGTTGCCGTGGTTAACCGACCCGTTCTGGGCGAAAGTGACCGTTATCGTCGTGAATATGTGGGTGGGGATTCCGGTCTCCATGCTGCTGATTCTGGGCGTACTGACGACGATTCCCAAAGATTTGTACGAGGCAGCGGAAGTGGATGGAGCAACCGGGTTCCAGAAATTTAAGATCGTTACGCTGCCGATGATTTTGTTCACGACGGCACCTACGCTGATCACCCAATTTGCCGGCAACATCAACAACTTTAACGCCATCTTCCTATTAACGGGCGGCGATCCGGTGAAGGGCGATTATCAATATGCCGGTGCGACCGACCTCCTGGTGACGTGGCTGTACAAGCTGACGTTGAACCAAAACAAATACAACATGGCCTCTGCGATCGGGATCATCATTTTCATCATTATCGCTTCGTTCTCGATTTACAACTACCGCAGAACCAAGTCGTTTAAAGAGGAGGATATGATCCAATGAGCAGACGGAAAATCCGAAATGCGATTCGTCTGGGCGCCAGCTACATCGTGCTGATCCTGCTGTGTATTGCCGCCGTCTACCCTGTGCTTTGGGTCGTCTTCGGTTCGTTGCGGCCGGGTAAATCGCTTTACAGCAAAACGTTGATTCCGGAGAAGTTTACGTTTGAACATTATCAAGAACTGTTTACATCCCAGACCTATCTGTTTGGCACCTGGTACCTGAATACGCTGAAAATTGCGGTTTGCTCTATGATTCTGGGCGTGCTGCTGACGCTGCTTACGAGCTATGCGCTCTCCCGGTTCCGGTTCCGCGGACGCAAAACGGCGCTTTCCGGTCTGCTCGTGCTGGGGATGTTCCCGGGATTCATGAGTATGATCGCCATCTATCTGCTGCTGCGGGAGATGCAGCTGCTGGATACGCATTTGGCTCTGATCATCGTATATGCGGCGGGGGCCCCGCTGGGCGGCACGTTTATCGCCAAAGGCTTCCTCGATACGATTCCTCGATCGTTGGATGAAGCGGCACGGATCGATGGAGCGAGCAACTTCCTGATCTTCCGGCGCATCATTCTGCCGTTGTCCAAGCCGATGCTGACGTATATGGCGCTAACCCAATTTGTCGGTCCTTGGGTTGACTTCATCTTTGCTCGGCTCGTCCTGCGAACGAAGGAAAACTGGACGCTGGCCGTCGGGATGTGGGATATGGTCAGCAGTAATCAGAACAGTAACTTTACGCTGTTTGCCGCAGGGGCGGTTCTGATCGCACTTCCGATCACGATCTTGTTCATGTTCCTGCAGCGGCTGCTTGTTGACGGCTTAACTTCGGGCGCCAGCAAAGGATAATGCAGCAAGAGATGAGCGACACCTGGGTATAGCCTCAGTTAAGTGGGGTTATACCCTTTTTTTTATAATGGGGGCTTGCTTGAATCCTATATATACATAAATCAAAAGGGGATGCGGAAATGAAGAAGCTTCGCGGTGGGCGGCACTGGAATTCCGTGGGCCTAAAGATGTTTGTCGTCGTATTTGCAGCAGTCGTCGTGTTGTCCGTCGTGTTAGGGTTCAGCTCTTATCGGGCATCCCGGGAGATTATCCGGGAACAGGTGGCTTCCGCCTCCACTCAGGCGGTGGAACAGGCCGCGGACAAGCTCGACTTCTTGTTCCAACAATATGAAGCTACGTCGCGGCAGTTGGCTGTGGATCAGACGCTAAGGAGCGATTTGGAGACGGTGACCCAGCCGGGGATCGGAACTGTTGTGAAGACCCAAGCCGATGACCGGATTCGCAAGAAATTGGACGCGTTGAAGAGTGCGGATGAACGCCTCCTGGGAGTGCGTCTCGTTTCGAAGGACCTGGAAGACGTGAAGTCGTACAAGTCTTCAGGAGTCAGCTCGGTGCGTTCGGATGAGGCGGTGGAAAGCCGGGTGAGGAAAGTCTTGGATGCGACTGGCGAGCCCGTGTGGTTCCCCGCGTTGCAGAAAGGTTTTTTTAACGCTTATACCGAGCCCACAATCACGATGGCCCGCTTGCTGCGGAATATTAATCACCCGGAGTCGGAGTACATTCTGCTGTTTGAGATTAAGGCGCAGGCACTCGGGGATATTTTAGGCAACCTCCAAATCGGAAAGACCGGACAGGTGCGGGTGCTTACCGCCGATAACCGGATTGTCCATGCGAACGATGTCGCGCTTCTGGAGATGGAATCCGTCATTAAGGTGGATGCGAAGCAGGTGGAATCGGGAGAAAGTTCATTCCAAGCGGCAGACGAGCAAGGAGTACAGCAACTGGTCGTATTCCGACCATTGCAAACGGTCGACTGGCGGATTGTCGGGTATGCTCCAGAGAGCGACTTCTTGAGTGCGACGGACCGGCTGCTTCTCGTCATGTGGGTCGTCCTTATGGGCGCTGTGGTTGTTGCCGCTCTGATCGGCTATTTTCTGGTGCGCATGGTCGGTCGGCCCTTGGAGAAGTTGTGCCGGCTGATGGAGGAAGGTGAACGCGGAAACTTGCAGGTGCGTACCCGCTTTAAAGGAAATGACGAAATCGGTCGGCTGGGACACAGCTTCAATCGGATGCTGGAGCAGATTTCGCAGCTGGTGGAACGGACAAATGGCTCGGCCGTAGAGCTGTTGGCTACGGCGGAGAATTTGACGAAGGCGTCGCGAGATACATCGCAGACCGCTGCTGAGATTGCGCAGGCGACCGGTGAAATTGCCGCCGGAGCTCAGAGCTTGGCCGTGGAGGCGGACAAGGGGACCGAGACAGCGGAACGGATCGGCGATCAAATGAGCCGAGTGGCTCGTCTGAACGCGGCGATGGACGAATCCGCCGGTCGTGTCATCGAGGTCAGCCGCAATGGGGAAGCGCACATGGAGCAGCTGGTGGAGAAGACGGAGGCGGTGTCGCGGATGACGGCGCTGTTGGAGGAGAATTCGGCGAAGCTCAGCCAAAGCACCCAGTCGATCCGCTCGATCCTTGCCCCGATGGTGGAGATGACCAAGCAAACGAACATTTTGTCGTTAAATGCTTCGATTGAAGCGTCTCGTGCCGGGGCAGCCGGCAAAGGGTTTATGGTCATCGCCGGAGAAATTCGTGAGCTGGCAGCCGCTTCAGGGGAATCGATCCAAACTGTATCGGCGATTACCGAGGAAATCCAGGAGGCGATCGGCCAAACGGTGGAGGTGCTGACGGGGATCGCGCCATTATTCGTGGCCCAGACCGAGGCGGTCAAAGAAGCAGCCGGCATCTTCCAGAACGTCAAAGGGGAAATGGAGCAGTTCATAAAGGAAATCCGGAGTTCTTCCGCCTCCGTTCAGGAGCTGCTGCAATCGCAAGCGACCTTGCAGGAATTTGTGGACACGGTCAGTTCGGTGGTGGAGCAAACCAGCGCCTCCACCGAAGAGGTGGCCTCCATGTCTCAAGAGCAGCACCGGGTCAGCGCCGAGTTGGTTGAACTGTCGGCTCGTCTGGAGGAACTGGCGGGACAACTGCAGCGTTCGCTTAGCGCCTTCCAAGGTGAAGGTGAGGCGAGTCCATAATTGTCTGTCGTGTTTTCGTGTCGCTAGCTAAGATGAACGTAAACAAAAGACAGCCCTCCAAATTGCTACATCTCGTAGGTTAAAATGGATAGTGTAGTATAAACCAAACCATTTCAGAGCTACATAGCAAAGGAGAGCTGATACTATGCAGTCTACCACAAAATTCGTCGGTTTAGATGTATCCAAAGAAAAAATTTCGGTTGCAATTGCAGATGTGAGCGGGGAAGCTCCACGCTATTACGGGAGCATTCCCCACACACCGGCAGCGTTACGCAAGCTTATCAAAGAGCTGGGACCGGCCGAAACGCTATCGTTTTGCTACGAG